>JACMJL010000288.1 GCA_014380625.1 Clostridiaceae bacterium | reverse complement strand
TTGAGTCTTTGGCTAAACTTAATTTAAAATAATAAAAAATAACACACTGTATAGATGTTTTTATACGTTGTGTTATTTTTATTCACTAAGTTAATCAACCTCAATTTAGAGTCGTTTTAACTCCTTTCAAAATGTAAACAATACATCTTTGTATTAACAAGAATTTAACATTAACCTTAACAAGAAATTAACATTAGAATGATATAATTTTACTTAGATAAGAATTTTCAAGACTAAATAAAATCTAATATTTTGGTCTACCTTAAAAGTAATTTAAATTATAACTTTGATTTATTAATTAATATAAGGGGTGATATTATGATTATTGATTCTCAAAATAATTTTACTACTGAAAAAGTTAATATATTTAACAAACTTATGATTGATACTATTAAGGTTAAAGAGGATGAGTTTGAATTTGATGGTAAGCATTATTTGGTCTGCTCTGACGGAATTTGTGTACAAACATTAATTAATGACAGGATCTTATATCGTATTTTTATTGAAGAAGGTAGAAATAATAGTTTTGTAAGTAATAAGTTATTAAAATACCTGTAGAATATTAAAGTTAGCTTAAGCGAAAGGGAGTGAACATGTTCATTCTCTTAATTTTTTATAGAAATTAAGGAGGAAAGTTATGAGTAGAGATAAGATTCTAGTTGTAGATGATGAGGAGCATATTCAAGAATTATTAAGATTTAATTTGGAAAATAATGGGTATAAAGTTATATGTGCAGACAATGGAATAGATGCAATTAAAGTAGCTAGAGAAGAGATTCCTCAGTTGGTTTTACTGGATGTAATGCTCCCCCAAATGGATGGTTACGAAGTTTGTAAGGAAATTCGAAAAGATACTATTATATCTAATATGCCAATAATTATACTTACAGCAAAAGGGGAGGAGTTTGATAAAATCCTTGGATTAGAACTAGGCGCAGATGATTATTTAACAAAGCCTTTTTCAATAAGAGAATTATTAGCAAGAGTAAAAGCTATTCTTCGTAGGACTAAGATTCAGCAGGTAGACAAAACCTTTAGTTTTGGAAATATAATGATAGATTTCCCCAAACATGAGGTTGTAAAAGCTACGGAAAGAGTAGAATTAACCCTTAAAGAATTTGAACTTTTAGAAATATTAATTAGACATAGAGGACGGGTAATGACTAGAGATTTCCTTTTAGATAAAATCTGGGGCTATGAGTATTTGGGAGAAACTAGAACCGTTGATGTCCACATAAGACATATTAGACAGAAAATTGAAGAAAACGATAAAAATCCAAGATTTATAGAGACAGTAAGAGGAATTGGTTATAGGTTTAACCTGGGGGAATAGAATGAAAAAAAAACTAATGGTATCCATAATGGGAACGGTAATTTTAAGCATTGTACTTATCACTATTTTATTTATTGTTATTGTAAACTTTGAACATCAGCAGATAATAGAGCAAACCTTAAAAAATGATAATCAGAAGGTAATAAATCTAATTCAATCAAATAATATAGTAAACTTAAAGAGTTTTTTTCAAAAGGATTTTAAAGATACTGACACAAGAGTTACATTTATTAATGCAACCGGTAATGTAATTTATGATTCTGAAGCCAATACGGACACTATGGAAAATCATAACACTAGACCAGAGGTTGTTGAGGCTAGAAAAAATGGTATAGGAAATAGCATTAGGTATAGTGTATCAGTAAAAATGAACATGATGTATGTTGCAACCGTTTTTCATAATGGAGATGTAGTAAGAAGCTCTATGCCAATGAAGGATATTAGTGATTTTGAAACTAGTTACTTTAAATATTATATAATGATTTTACTTATAGTAGCAATAGTATCAATATTTGTTTCACATAAACTAATAAACTTTATGCTAAAGCCTATAAAAGATTTAGAAAATGCAACTGCAGAAGTAACAAAGGGAGATTTGGGACATAGAGCTAACATAACTTCAGGTGATGAAATAGGTCATTTAGGGAAAACCTTTAACGAGATGGCGGATAAACTTGAAAATACAATTAACAATTCCTTAGAACAACAAAATAGGTTAGAGGCTATTTTAAGAAGTATGGACAGTGGTATTATAGCTGTAGATAAAAGCAAGAAAATTATTATGATAAATCCTTATGCGGAAAAAATATTTGGTATTATAGCAAATGTAATTGGAGAAAATTTCTTGGATATTATTAGGAATCATGAATTAGAAGCTATATTTTCTCATAAAAACTATGATGTAAACGAAACTTCAACAATAAGGTTTAGTGGGAAAACCATGAGGATAAGAACTGCAGACATAATAAATGGCGGAGTTCCAATAGGTACCGTAGCAGTAATTCAAGATATTACTGATTTAAGGAAACTTGAAAATATGAGATCTCAATTTGTAGCTAATGTTTCTCATGAATTAAAGACACCACTTACATCTATAAAGGGGTTTGCAGAGACCTTAAAGGATGTGGAGGATCCGCAAATAAGAGATAAGTTCTTAAGTATTATTAATGATGAAGCTGAAAGGCTTACAAGGTTAATAAACGATATACTTACTTTATCTGACATTGAACAGCATAGAGAAGAGAAAATTGAAGTGGTTAATGTTAGTAATATCATTAATGATGTATATTGCTTAATGAAGAATACGGCTGAAAGCAAAAATATTTCCCTTTCTATAATTAATGACAAGTCAATAAAGATATTTGGAAATTCAGATAGGCTTAAGCAAATGTTAATTAATTTAGTAGACAATGCCATAAAGTATTCAGATAATGGTGATAGTGTAACCTTAGGTTGTGAGGAAAAAAGTAATAATTGTGTTATTTGGGTGGAAGACACTGGGTTTGGAATACCTCAAAAACATATTTCTAGATTGTTTGAGAGATTTTATAGAGTTGACAAGGCAAGGTCCAGGGCTAAAGGTGGTACAGGGTTAGGGTTAGCCATTGTTAAACATATAGTATTAAGCTTCGGTGGAACTATAGAAGTTAAAAGTTTTGTAGGTGAAGGCAGTAAATTTATAGTATATCTACCTAAAAAGTGAAGATTTTGTCTGCACTTTATATTCTCTATGTTAATTTTATTTAACTTACCCATAATATTAGCTTAACTTACTAGTATTATAATAGAGATTGTAGAGAATAATACATAAATAAAGAATTGAATGGGGGATATTATTAATGAAAAATAAAAGTTTAAAATCAATTATCTCAGCAGTCATATTAACAGTTATGGTGGGAGCTTTAGCTGGATGTTCAAGTTCAAGTGAAGATAGTGCATCACCAGCTGACACATCCTCTCCTAAGGCAGGAATAACAGGTTCTATAACGGCATCAGGTTCAACTGCACTTCAACCCTTAGCTGAAGAAGCAGCAAAGTTATTCCAAGAGAAGAACACAAAAGCTACAATAACAGTTCAAG
>JACMJL010000287.1 GCA_014380625.1 Clostridiaceae bacterium | reverse complement strand
GTTGACTCAGGGTCCCTGCTTCTTAACCTTTCCTTTAATTTATAAACCTCTAAACTATTAATATCATTTTCTGATGTTTCAGCTAAACCTAAGGTTGAGAAGTCTTTTGTAGTTTTAGTCACTTCATTTAAATGATATTCATCTGGAAACAAAGGCTTTGAATTTTTACCTAATCTTTTAAATACCTCACCAGCTGATGTGGATATTAAATGATCTGCCTTTTCAACTTTAATTGTTAAAATTATCTTACCACTTAAATTGACCTCTTCAATATCTGTAAATAGCTTAGGCACTGTCCTATCATAGATACTTTCAATTATGTTTTGTATATCATAATCATCACAACCTGTGACTTCTCCATTGTCTTCAACCCCGACAAATATATATCCACCAAAGGTGTTAGCTAAAGCAACAGCTTCCTTTGCTATTACTGACATTAACTCCTTCTTACTCTTTGCTTTTATCCAGCTTTTGAACTCTATTTCTCTAGTTTCTCCTTTGGTTATAAGCTGAAGTAGCTCTCCAGATTCCATAAAAACATCCTCCACTTTAAATCCCTATTTATAATTATTGTCAAAATACAAAACTTATATATCAATAATATCATAAATGGTAATAAATAATACTATATTTCCTTTTCAGTTTAATAGTTACTTTTAGTGTGCTTTCGTAGCAATAAACACCAATTCAGTATTTCTTATATCATTGTAAAAAAATAACAGTCACATCAAACCATTGATGTGACTGTATTTGTTTCAGTGCGACAGATAGGATTCGAACCTACGACCAACTGGTTCGTAGCCAGCTACTCTATCCAACTGAGCTACTACCGCATATTTAACATTATCATATTAGCACATTACGAACAAAAAATCAAACTTATTTATAACGCCTTTTTTAACATCCAACAATTTTTTTGACGATACTCAGATGGTGAACAATTCATATATTTTTTAAAGGTTCTCCAAAAGTGGGCATCATCTAGAAAGCCAACCCTAGCCATTACTTCATTAATTGGTAAAGTAGTATTTCTAAGTACTGCACTAGCAATCTCTATTCTATACTTATTTAGGTACTCCATTATAGTTGTATTAGTTAAACTCTTAAACTTAATATTTAATGTGGTTCTGTTAATGTGAAACAACTTAGTAATCTCAGTAATTGTTATCTTATTTTGATAATTTGCATGTAAGTATTCAATTAATTGTTTACCTTCATCAGAGATATTATCTAAAATAGGTACACTTGCACACTGATAATTACTATAAAATTTCCACATTAAAATTAATGTCTCTAGAAGGTAAGATCTGCAACGACAGGGCCAATTTTCATCCGCCTGAACTTCAATTTCAACACTTAATTGTTTAAACAATTGGGTAATCTGAACAGGGATCTCATGACTTATTGAGATTATACCTGAATACCTTTCTGTTCTTTCAGTAAAGGGAGTAATTAACCACTTATCTGTAGCATCAAAACATTTAACATTTTCATATTTAAAAGCTGAATTAATAACCCAGGGTTGAAAATAAATTATATCAAACTTTAGGTTTGAACCATCAATTAATTGAGGTTTATCGTTTTCATTGAAACAGCAAACGGTCGGTGAAGAAACAAAGATAGTAGAATCCTTTAATTTTATAAATCCATAACCTTCTTTGACAAAAATCATTTGATAAACTAGCTTATCAATAAAATATGGAATATTATTTAAATTGGTTTTACAAATCATTTGAAGGTGATAGCCCTGATGAAATTCTATTCCTACAGTACTTAATTCCATATAATTTCTCCTCTTACATCTATCTTAAACTTTACAACCTTTATTTATACCTATATATTATTATAATCTAATATAAAATTTTAGTAAATTCACAAAGGTATACAAATTAGAATTAATTTATATAGCGATGCATTATTATTATAAATAAAAAAAATACAACGTATTAAAACGTTGCATTTTTGGCGGAGAGGATGGGATTTGAACCCATGCTAGGGTTACACCCTACTAACGGTTTAGCAAACCGTCCTCTTTAGCCACTTGAGTACCTCTCCATGCCTTTAAAGCTACTTATTTATAAAAAAAATGGCGGAGAGATAGGGATTCGAACCCTAGGTGCGATTACTCGCACGCCGGTTTTCAAGACCGGTGCCTTAAACCAACTCGACCATCTCTCCATGTCTGACGACAAGATTTATTATAGCAACACTTGAGTTCTATGTCAACAATAAAATTAAAACTTTTTTATAAATATTAAAAATTATAGTTTTTCATATGGGGTAATCAGCCTAGAATCAATAATACTATAAATAAAATTGATTCTAGACTCTCCATTACTTGACAACAACCCCGTCCCTATGGCTATTTAGTTATTGCATCTCTTCCGCCCATGTAAGATCTTAGAGCTTCAGGGATTGCTATAGTTCCATCTTCATTCTGATAGTTTTCAAGTATTGCTGCTACTGTTCTTCCTATTGCAACTCCTGATCCATTTAGAGTATGAACATATTGTGGTTTGTCCTTTGGGTTTTCTTTATATTTAATATTTGCTCTTCTTGCTTGGAAGTCTTCAAAGTTACTACAGCTTGATATTTCAACATACCTACCGTAACTTGGCATCCATACTTCTATGTCATAAGTCATAGCTGAGCTAAAGCCTACATCACCTGTGCAAAGCCTTACAACCCTATATGGTAAACCTAAGCCCTGTAACACTGCTTCAGCATCCTTTGTAAGCTTATCTAATTCATCATAAGATTCTTCTGGCTTAGCGAACTTAACTAATTCAACCTTATTAAACTGATGTTGTCTAATTAGACCTCTAGTATCTCTTCCTGAAGCACCCGCTTCTGATCTAAAACATGCACTATAAGCTACGTGTTTTATAGGTAAATCTTCTCCCTTAAGAGTTTCTCCTCTATATAGGTTAGTAACTGGAACCTCTGCTGTTGGTATTAGATAATAGTCGGTATTTTCTATCTTAAAAGCATCTTCTGCAAATTTAGGTAACTGACCAGTACCTACCATACTATCTTTATTTACCAAGAAAGGAGGAAGTATTTCTTTATAACCATGTTTTTCAGTATGAGTATCTAAAAAATAGCTTATTATTGATCTTTCAAGTCTTGCTCCTAAACCCTTACCAAAGGTAAATCTTGATCCTGTAACCTTACCAGCTCTTTCAAAGTCTAGGATATCTAAGTTTGTTCCTAAGTCCCAATGTGCTTTTGGCTCAAAATCAAACTTCCTTGGTTCTCCCCATCTTCTAACCTCCAAGTTGTCTGCTTCAGATTTTCCTACAGGTACCATGGCATTTGGAGTATTAGGCAATCTCATCATGAAATATTCTATTTTTTCATCAACCTGAGCTAATTCTACATCAAAATTCTTTATTTCGTCAGAAAGCTTTTTCATATCAGCAAATAAGCTTTCGGTATCTTCACCCGCCTTTTTCATTTTAGCAATTTCTGCTGATTCTTGATTTCTCTTACCCTTTAAGTTTTCTACATCTACTAAAATTTGTCTTCTTTTTTCGTCAAGAGTTATAATGTCATCGATATAGGATACATTATAATTCTCTCCTCTTGCTTTGATAAGATTTTTAACTTCTTCTGTGTTGTTTCTAATTCTTTTTAAATCTAACATCTTTCTACCTCCTATAAATTTGAATAAAAAAAAGAGCCTTCTTTCCCAGAAAGGGACGAAAGACTCCGTGTTACCACCCTAATTGACCATTAACAAATGGTCCACTCAACTTAATAACGGCTTTACCGTATTGCTCTTCGCAATCCCTCAAAGGTGGATCACATAATAATCTGGTATCAGTTTTCACCATCCACTGACTCTCTTAACCATTTATTGTGCTACTGTCCTTATCACAGGTTTATAATTATAATATTTTAATCTTATTATACTCTTAATTATGTCTATGTCAACTAATACGTAGTTTTTACACCCTGAGCCTATATCCGACACCCCAAACAGTCTCAATGTACTGTGGATTAGAGGGTGCTGACTCTATTTTATCTCTTACTCTTGCAATATGAACTGTAACCGTTGAACTATCTCCAAGTGAATCAAAGCCCCATATCCTTTCAAATAAATCGTCTCTACTAAATACCCTATTAGGATTTTGAGCCATATGAAGTAATAGGTCATATTCCTTTTGAGGCAGGTTTACTCCCTTTCCATTTATAAACACTTGCCGTGAGTCTTTATGAATCTCTAACCCTCTTATTACTAAGGTATCAGTCTTTGCTATGACACTAAACTTTGACTTTAACCTTTCATAATTTTCAATATGAGATTTAACTCTAGCAACTAATTCACCTGGACTGAAAGGTTTTGTAATATAATCATCAGCACCAAGACTTAAACCTTTAATTTTATCAATTTCTTCTTTTTTTGCAGAAACCATTAATACAGGAATATCTTTAGTGTCCTTTATGCTCCTTAAAATATCTAACCCACTGATCTTTGGAAGCATAACATCTAAAATCACTAGGTCATATTTATTTTCTTTTATAGAATTTAAACCACTAACCCCGTCCCCATGGATTTCAACTTCAAACCCTGCCAGCTCTAAATAATCTCTCTGAAGCTGAGCAATACTTAAATCATCTTCTACTATTAAAATCTTCTTCATATTCCCCTCTTTATTCTCCTGTTATTTTAGCAAGTGATATCAATATACTTGTACCTTCAGCTCCATGGCTTACCACCCATATTTTACCCTTATGTCCTTCAACAATTTGTTTTGCAATGGCAAGACCTAAACCACTTCCAGTTGTTTCGCTTCTAGCAGCATCTGCTCTATAAAATCTATCAAAGATTTTATCTATATCAGTATTATCAATTCCAGCTCCATTATCCCTAATTTCAATAATAATACTTAATTTTGTTTCCCTAAGTATTACAATAATTTTTCCCTGTTTTTTATCAATATACTTTCTAGAGTTATCTAGAATATTCATTATAACTCTTCTCATTCTGTCTCTATCAAGCATTACATAACTTAAATTATTTAAATGACTTTCAACCTCAATTTTTATATTAGATCTAAGAAATTCAGGTACACTTTCACTAATACAAAACATAAAATAATCTAAGATATCTGTTTTTTCAAAATTAAAAGGCAACTGTTTTAAATCTAGTTTTGAGTATAAAAGCAGATCATCAATCATGGAATCTATATGTTCAGTTTTTGAATAAATAGTTTTTAAGTAACTCTCCATTTTTTCAGGGGTATTAGCAACACCATCTAGTATTCCTTCAACATATCCTTTTATAGAGGTTATTGGGGTCCTCAGGTCATGTGAAATGCTAGATACCAACATATTTCTATTGTCATCATATTTCATCTTCATATGAATTGAATCCTTAAGTTGTATCCTCATTACCTCAAACTCATGGCATAACTCCTGTATTTCTTGGTCACCCTCTTCTATTATCTCACATTGTAAATTTCCACTGCTAATGTCAGTTGCAGCAGTTTTTAAGGTCGCTACAGGCTTTAATATTCTCTTAGAAAACATGTAAGCCATAAACAAATTAACAGATACAAAGGAAATTATAAAAGTAGTTATAATTACTATTATAAAAATCTTTAAGATATCTAAATTTTCTCCTGCAGGGGCTAATAGTATTACATTAATTTTTGTTCCGTCTTTATCCATAAGACCTGTCTCTTGAATAAGATAGGATTTATTATTAATTTCAAGGGTATTTTCTAGATCCTTTACTTTAACCTCTTCCATAGCCTTTTCTGCATCAATTTTATTTATACCCTTAGAAGCAAAAGTAATTTCAGTACCTTTAGTAATTATAAATTCACCCTTTAAACTTGAAAGCTTCTGTGATAAGTATTGTCTAAATTCTACGCCTTCAACCTCTTCAATATTTTGTTTTGAAACATTATTTGATACACTAAATAATTCAGTTTTTATAATTGTAAGTTGCTTAAAATTATTATAGCTCATATCTTTATTATAAATTATGGAGGAAATAAAGAAAAAGCAAATTGCAATTACAAAGGTAATAATAAATGGAATTATTACAGTTACAGTATTAGATATAACGAGACGTTTTTTTATATTCATTTATAACCCTCTTAAAAATCCTTTTTATCAAATAGATAATATCCACCTGTAAATAATAGTATACCATAGCTAACCATTAGTAAAAACTCTCTAAAAATCTTTGAAACTGGCATTGTATGCATTATCCATAAACTGTACCAATCTACCATAGAGGTGAAAAATAGACCTGAGTATTGTGAGAAATAAATACCTAAAGCTTTAAAGCCAATAAATATTATTATTGATAAGAAAAAAACAGCAATTCCACTTCTGAAAATGTTGCAAAGAAGCACTATGAGCAGGGCTAAAACCATCATAGGTAAAACTGTAATACCATAAGAAAGTATTATTCTGAAAATACCTACAAAGGTAAAGGAATTTGAATTAAAAGCAAATCCGGCTATAACAGAAAAAATCATTACAAATATAAGATTTACTAATACAAAGACCATAATAGCCCCTAATTTAGCTGTGAAAAACTTTAATCTTGTAACAGGCCTTGTTATAGCAATCTTCATTGTATTCTGAGAAAACTCACTAGAAAAGCTATCTATGGTAACTAGCGCAGTAAACAAAGGAATTATTGTATTAACAACTACTGAGAGTACCAGTATTGGAAATTCCATACTTCCTACCCCTCGTAGTCCAAAGCCACTTCTTAAACCAATCATAATTACTTGGCCAATAACAATGAAAGCAAGGGATATTACCATTGCTACTAAAACCTTTTTCTTTTTATATAACTTTTCAATTTCATTAATTAATGTAGCTTTAAATCCTACCATTTCGCTCTACCTCGCTAACAAAATAATTTTCAAGGGTTGCATAGTTATTTAAGATATTTTTAGTTGTATCAACGTTAAGCATCTTACCATTATAAAGTACACCAATACGATTACAAGTAAGCTCTACGTCATGGATAAGATGACTTGATATGAAAAAGGTGGTTTTTTCAGTTTCTGCAAGATTTTTAATAATATTTCTCAGGTCTATCATCCCCTCTACATCCAAGCCGTTTAAAGGTTCATCTAAAATAAGTACTTCAGGTCTACCTAATATTGCGGCAGAGATTCCAAGCCTTTGCTTCATTCCAAGAGAGAATTTTCTAGAATTCTCATTCTTGTATTTTAGAATACCTGTAAGTTGTAGAACTTCATCAATACGACTATTGTCCACGTTCTCATAATATCTTGAAAATTGTTTAAGATTTTCAAAGGCAGTCATATAGGAATAAGATTCGGCAGTTTCTATAATGCAACCTACCTTCTCCATAGCTTTCTCAAACTGATCTAAGACGCTGTGACCGAGAATTTTAACATCTCCACTATCAGGCTTAGAAAGTCCCGTCATTATTTTCATAGCTGTAGTTTTACCTGCTCCATTAGGTCCTAAAAACCCAAAAATATCACCTCTATGTATATTAAGATTAATATCTGTTATACCTCTTCCATTTTTAAAAACCTTAGTAAGATTTTTAATTTCGATGACCTTGTCCATTTATGAATCCCCACCTTTAAAATATTATAGACTTGCCGGGAACTAAATGCCCGGCAAGTTTAGTTAAAATCTTTAGTTAAATACTCTTTTAAACCCATTACTATTTTTTATTTCATCTTTTGAACTTTGCTGTATATATAACATTATGTCAGAAAAACCTTGACTAATGATTATTGATCCATTGATCTTATTACCTAAAGTATCTGTAGTATCAAACTCTGAATTTGTATTCCCTTTGAATATAGTTGTAAATTTAAAATCTCTTGCAGTTGAAGAGTATTTTTCGTTACCCTTTACATATTCTTCATGATATCTTCCCACGATACTTTTATCATTTACTGCTGTAAGGTCTATAATTCTTTCACCAATTTTTTGGAACTTACCATCTTTTTCTATTATGATATCATTTTTATAAGTACCAACATACATTTCTGGTTTTGATATCTTATACATATCCTTTTCATCTCTGATAGTATTTGTCTCTACTTTCTTTCCAGTAAGGTCAGGTTTAGTAACCACAGTTTTATTAACATCACTTATCTTAACAAGTAATTCCAAGGTTAACTTATGTTCTACACCCTTTTCATCCTTACCAGAAAGTACTCCTGTGGCCATAACACTTTGGATTAAACCATCTTTATTTAAAGTCATGCTTCCTTTTATTTCCTTTACAAATATATCTTCGGAAATTTTACTCATTACTCCTCTTGCTCCGATTTTAGCGTCCATATTGATGTTTCCATACCTACTTTTGAAAGTATAAGACACTAGGGCATTGGCAACTGCTGGAATCTGCGCTTCACTTATAGCTGCTGATAATTGTTTTGTTCCATCAGCGTTTTCAGTTACTACAACAGAATCCTTTAGGTTACCAACAATAGCATCTGCTATTCTTTCCATATCCCCCGCAGATTTCTCTTTAAAAGGATTTGTAAAATTAGCCCTGTTACCTTCACCTTCATACTGCTGTACATAATATTGATCTTGTTGACTATTATATTGTATAGAGGTGTTTTTATCAGAATAATAATAATTCTCTACCTTTGGGTTGGAATCATTTATACTTGTTGTTTTACTTTCTTCAGCACCCTTTTTTACATCAAACTTCACAAGTTGATTATCAGATGAAATAATTTTTCCATTGTCCTTTATGATAATAGACCTCTCAGAAGTATAACTCGAAAGCTTAGTGCTAAAACCTTCAGCTGTATATTTTAATGCATCTTTCATCTGTACATAGCCACTTTTAGAATTAACTTCTGCTAATGCAGTAGTTGCAAATAAAATAGAACCTAAAGCAAAACTTAGTACCATTGCTGGCTTTTTTCTCATTTTCAATTTATAACAACTCCTTTTATTTTAATAGGAAAGCTTTCCATATTTATAGTATAAAACAAGGCTCTTGACTTTCCGTAAACTAAATATAAACAAAGTATAAACTTTACCGCACTACAAAATCTACTCAAACATCATTAATTTTATCACTTTGAGCAAGTTTGCTTAGAAAATATCATCCTTCCAATTTAATTCCTTTGCACAACTAATTACTTGGCTGTGCAACCTGCAAAAGTATCTTACCACTTCTTATCATTACCCATTTCACAATACCTCTTAAAGTTCCGATTACCGCTTGATTTAACATACTTCTATGCATATTTGTTTCTATGGCTATATCAATACTAGGGGAATAATCTCCAAAAGCTACATAATCATAGTTTTTTGCTAACCAATTGGCTATACTATAACAAGCTGACTTAATTTGTTCTCGTCTGCTGTTGTAACCCCTATCTAAAGCCCTATTTAGATGGTTCCATCTCTTACTTGGTATGAAGTATGTAGCTCCATTTTCTGTGATTACTTTTTTAGATTTTTTCCTGCATAGGTCTCTTTTAGCTTTTATTTTATCTATGATCTTATCCCAAAACCTTAGTTGATAAAGTTTTGAAAACTCATAACTGACTCCATTATTATCCACTGCCATAAATAAGTTTTTATGATTAGGATCTATGCTAATCCACTTTTCTACTTCTTTAAGCTCAATATCTTCTCTTTCAATACAAAACACAGCATAAAACCTTTCACCTTGTTGTTTGCATAATCTAAAGTTCTTTATTTTATCTGTTTTTCTTAATGATAAACTTTCTTTTATGTGACCTACTACCTTTAATCTCTTTTCAAAGCCATCAGTTCCTAGGCTAATTTGAATATTATTTCCTTCTAAAATTTTAAAGCCTTTATTAGGTTCATCATAAAATAAAGAAAACCAGTTATCTTTCCATGCTTTATAATGTGGAAAACCATTATCTCTATTAAAGAATTTTATGTAGGATTCTTTAAGCCTTAATGCTACATTTTTTAAGGGTGATGAGTAAACAGTTCTCAGAAAATTATGTTCTTTTTTCATTTGTGGAACTAAATCTCTTAAGTTGCTCCCGTTAAGTAATCTATTATCGTTATTATTTTCCGCATAATCCTTTATAGAGATTTCAAGAAGTTTATTGTAAAGCCAGTTGCATATTCTAGACTGGCCATCTAATATATTGCTATTCTCTTTAGAAAATATGACTTCTACTTTACGATTAAACAGCATAATTTATCATCTCCGATATTAGCAATGAAAAATATTAAAGTATTTTTTTGTAGTATTGTAAACTACTTGAATTTTTATTACTATGTAGATACTATTATTAATTATTTTGTAACTGCTTTGAGCCCCATTATGTGCAATTTACATAATGGGGTAAAATTAAATTCTATCTACATTTTTTGTACAAATAATATCTACACCTAAGTTTAATATATTTTTGCAAACTACATCACCAATTTTTATCGGTGCACCTACATTTATTCTACTTAACGCCCTAGAACATTTTAAGAATAATTTCTTTTCTATAGGTTTATCACTTTTTACAGATACCACCTTAACATATCCCCCTTTAATTCTAACTAGGGTGGTTAATATATCCTTTGAATCTTCCAAATCCCTCACCTACATTTCATTAAATTCCTTTATTCGTCCTTTTACTACAAAGGAACCTTTAGAACTTTTTACTATATCATTCATCCCTTTGTTAGTTTCTCTTGCTAGTATAGATACGATTCTATCGAAGCAGTATGCCCCATCACACTTACCAAAGGTTACTCCAGTTCTCCGTCTTACCCCCTCGACGGTCCTAGCTCCCAAAGGCCTTCTAATTGCATCAATTATCTCACCTTCAGTAACGATTTGACATATACATATTACCTTTCCATACTTTTTATCTACCTTAATAATTTCATTCTTTTCTTCATTTGACAATTCTCTGAATCTAAAAATATCTCTTCTTTTATCTGTAAAGTCCTTCTTTAACTTTGCCTTTAAATTTCCAACTAAAGTCTCACAAACCATCTTTGCAATAGAAGGTGTCATTGTAACTTCAGCATAATGTTTTCCTGAAATTTTAATGTATCCTTTATCAATTAGGCTATCATCTATAATTATTGGATCTTTATAATATTTAGCTTGAAAAAATGTCTTTATATCCTTATCTTCAATTCCTTCTACAAAACCATTTAATACCTTTTTCATCTCATGCAAGTTAAAACTCGTTGAACTCTCAGCTGTAAATAAAGAACTACCTTGAATATTATTCAAAGAGTTAATTATCTCACCTTTATTATTTTGGGCAAATATAATTTTTTTAGAATTAAATAAGTTTCCTTTATTGATTAGCATTGAATTTAGTATATTAATATCATTTTCGCTGCTTTGCTTTTCATTTTTATCAATATTGTAATGTATTCCTGGCGTGGTATTTATAACTGTCTTGGATGTGAACTTATTTTTATTTGTAACTATCTTATATCCTGTTAAAATTTTTTTAATATCAATAACTTCTTCTTCTAGTTTGAAATTAACTCCGTTATCGAAAGCAACCTCACCATAGGCTATTGCAAGGTCATAGGGTGCTACAACGCCTGTATTATGAGAATATAGTGCTTTCTTAATTGGAATATTTAAATTTGTCTCAACTTCATAAACATACTTTCCTTCTACAATTTCAATTTCATTAATTCCTCTTTTTATAGCCTTTTCATAGAGCTCTTCAATTTTTATTACTTGTTTATCACTTTGAGCTATCATATAAGAGCCACATCTTTTAAAAGGTACATTAAATTTTTCAGTAATTTCCTCAAACATGGAGTTACCTATTACCTCTAATTTACTCATTAAGGTATCAGGATTTTCAACACCATCATAAACAATGGCTGAATTAACCATAGACACCTCATCCGCTATATCATATTCCTTTTCAATTAAAGCTATATTTAAACTGTATTTAGAAAGCTCATAAGCTACTGCACAGCCTATGATACCGCCACCCAGAATAAGCACGTCGTAATCCATATAAAATCCCCCCCTAGGCTTTATCAAGGCCTTAAAAAAACCTCACGCTCTTCTATTATAATCCCTTTTTTGTTCACAGGCACTAAATCTAATAAATTTTTTAAAATTAATAGTATTTAGACAAAAAAGGAACAAGCTCTCACTCATTCCTTTTTTAAATTTATTTACTTAGATCATTTAGTAATTTACCTAACTTATCGATATTGTCTCCGTACGTAGCCCAATCACCATTTTTTTGTGCTGTAAGAGCTTTATCAAAGAGATCTTTTGCACCCTTTAATTTACTAGCATCCATTGCAGGTGTTGTTGTTCCTGTTGATGGTGTTGTAACAGTTGTACCTGGTACAGTTGGTTCAAGATTAAATATTTGTTGTAGCGCTGTTTCTATATTTTGAGTTAATACAATTTTTCCTCCATAAGATACAATAACCCGTTTCATTTCAGGAATACTTGTAGCTCCTGTTGCTCTTAAATATAGAGGTTCTATATATAAAAGCGAGTTTTTAATTGGAAGTATAACTGTATCTCCATAAATAACCTTAGATCCAGCTGCATCCCATAGGGTTATTTGAGAGGATATAGATGTATCTTGGCTTAATTGCTGTTTGAACATGTATGGACTAGGTATATTCTCCTGAGATGGGAGTCTATATAATACAAGTTTTCCGTAATTCTCTCCATCCATTCTTGCCCCAAACAAAGCATTCATATTATTTTTATTTCTAACATTAAAATAATTCATAAGAAGCATTTCATTTTTAGTTTCATCTGGAAGTTTCATATATAAATATGAAGCATTATTTACAGTCTTTTCTGCATTAACCTCTTTTTGATTTTCAGCTATTTGCCATAAGTCATCTCCATTATAGAAGACATTAGGATCTGTAACATGGTATTTACCCATGACTTCACATTGAATCTTAAACATATCCTCTGGATATCTAAAATGTTCTTTAATCTCTGCAGGAACTTCTTCTATTTTTTTAAATAGTTCAGGGAATATCTTTCTATAACTTTCAGCTATAGGATCACTTTTGTCCACGATATAAAATTTAGCAGTACCATTTGACGCATCTGTCACTACTTTTATAGAATTTCTAATATAGTTTACTCCTGTAGAATCCGGCTGTGAGTAAGGATATCTATCGGAAGTAGTATATGCATCTATTATCCAATAAATCTTACCATTAGCTAATACTATATATGGATCACTATCATAAGTTAAAAAAGGAGCTATTTTCTTTGTTCTATCCAATATATTTCTATTTATTAATATTTTACTTTTTGAAGTAATGTTTCCTGAAAGTAAAAACTTCAGATCTCCTTGATTGATTGCAAACAATAGTTTATTAACACCAGTCATTGGTATTCCAGCTGTTCCAGCGTAATTATTAGTCTCATTACCACTACCCTTTGGATAATCAAACTCACCTAAAGTGTTGTCAACTACGGCGTAATCATTAGTCTTTTCTCCAAAATATATTCTTGGTTCTGTAAGTTTGATATCTGTAGAATTTTCTGGTGGAATATTTTTAATTAAATAATCTGGTTGACCCTCACTAGTAACTGAAGCTACCTTATTCATAGCTACTCCATAACCATGGGTATACACCAAATGTTTATTTGACCAAGTACTAGTCTTACTATCAAGAGTAGATGTATCCATTTCTCTAGGTGCAAGAAATACTTGTGTACCTTTTCCATTTATATTATATCTATCCACATCTAGATCATTGAATTTGTAATAATATTTAATGATCTGAGTCTGATTATAAAATTCTAAGGCTTGAGCAAAAGAATTTACTTTTATATTATCTATAGTTTCTTTATTTGCTGTTAGATCTTCTTTTGTTAAATCATTTGTTATATTAAAAGGCTTTTCAGCTACCATTTTAAGATTAAAGGCACTTCTCGTAAAATCTATATTGTTTTCAATATACTTAGACTCCAGATTTCTTTCATTAGATTTTACATATAACCCTTGAGTTATTGCTGAAGCACCTACATTAATAATCATTAATGCAATAATTACTGAAACCGAAAGAATTATTGGCTTTATCTTTGCAGATAAAATACTTAAAAGAATAATTATTGAAGCAATAATGCAGGCAACAGCAGTTATCTTATATCCTAATAAGGTAATATGTGTATCTGTCCAACCAGCTCCAAAAACAACCCCATTTGTACTGTAAACTAAATTCAAAGCTTTAATTCCATAACCAAGTGACATTATTAAAATTATTAAGGAAGACACTGTAGCCAATTGCTTTCCTGCAAATTTAGTAATCCCACTCTTTAAAATGTTACCGCCTTGAAAAGGAGTGCTGGTTCTACCAAAAGGAATAGTAAAGTCTCTTCCTTTAAGCAAGGTATCCTTTGATATTAAAATTCCATAGGTAGCAAAGGTTATAATTACTAGTAAAACTAATATGGTCATCAAAACACCATATAATGTCTCAATTAAAGGTAACTTAAATACATAAAAAGATATATCTAAGTTGAAAATCGGATCTTTTTTTCCAAAGGAAGTAGCATTGGTAAATTGCAATATTCTATACCAATAGGCTGAGGAAAATGAAAAAGATATTAGAAAAGATACTACTAAATCAGCTATTACAAATATTAACCTCTCAATTTTCCTATTAGAATTGTTACTTTCTGCTGACTTTTGCCATTTGTAAATGCTTTTCCTTAAACTTCTGTAATAAAACCATATAGCTAAATAGCTAATAATAAATATTGGAATCATAAGCTTAAGGGTTGCAATTATTTGAGTAAAATATACTGTAGTATATCCTACTTCACCAAACCACTTTATATTAATAATAAAGTTTACAATGTTTCCACAAAAAAGTAGTAGAACCAAGAATATTAAACCTACTGTTGTTAGTGTTACTTTTTTCTTCATAATAAAATCACCTCTTATTTTAATATTATTTTAATTTTAAAATCTTACCTAATGTTTTATATTTTGTCTCTATTGCCCCTTCTGGACAGAGTTCTTGGCAACAGAAACATCTTATACACTTACTATAATCCCATTTTGGAATTAATTTATCCCCTCTCCTTACAAAGGATATTACCTTGGGTTTCTCAGGGCATACTTCATTACATCTCTTGCAGCCGATACACTTTTCTTCTATTAAAACAGGGTTAGGTGCAAGCATTGAGGTTAAAAAATTATTTACAGAAGGGTTTATAAAATGAAAGTTTCCACCCTTCCTTGATAGGATAAAGTCTTTACATTTCATGGACTCCATTTTTTCACCTAATACATCTATGTCCTCCGGTAATACAGCTCCCCATTTTGAGTCAGAGGCTTCCTTTAAAAATGGAATTTCTAAAACATTATTGTAACCAATTAATCTGACTGCCACTGAATCTACTGCAGTTAAGCATTCTCCCATAATTATAGTGTCCATTTTCTTAGGGGTTCCACTCCTTGGTCCATTTCCTTCCATTGCAATAATTCCATCAAGGATGGCAAATTTAGTATTAACCAAAGTATTTACATCCAGTAGCATTTTACTGAAATTATTTGAATCTGGCATTCTTGTATGCCACGTAGCCTTTTGAACACCTGGAACACATCCAAATTGATTTTTAACTGCTCCAGTATAAAATGCCATAGCATGTGTCTTCAACTTTGGAAGTGTAATTACTACATCAGCCTCATAAGGTGCCTTAGCTATGTTCCAAGACTTACATAATATTGAGTTTTCCAGTGTTACCTGAACGGCTTCCTTAAAATCATTAAAAACAACTCCATACCTATTAGCAACTTCCATCAATCCTGATCTTTCAGCTACTTTTCTTGAATCCCCAAAGCCAGGAGAGTCTCCAAACACAATATCTTTACTATACTCTTGAATAATTCTAACTACAGCCTCAAACACAGCATAATGTGTTATAACAGGTGATCCCTTTTCCTCCATACTGAGTAGATTGGGTTTTAAGAGCACCTTGCTATTTTTAGGTATAAGTCTTCTTAAAAAAGAATCTCCACCAAGAAGCTCAAAACCTTGCCTTAATGTTTGTTCTATTAACTCAACGTCATAATCTGTGCACTTTAATAAAGCAACCTTTTCCACTTAATTCCCCCTAGTTTCTATTATCGCAATATCTCAATAGGTCTAATTCAATATCACCTTTTATGCTACTATGATGGTTTCTAATTAAGTATAACAGTTTATTATCCTTAATATGGTGTTCTAACATAGAATAACTCAATTCTGCATGATTATAATATGAATCAACAAACTCAAATCTATCCATTTCTCTTAATCGTTTACCAAACATCTTATTTGCCAGTACCATAAAAACTTTTTGAACTACATTTATTTTTTTTAAACTCTTACCTATATCATGTAAGAGTCCTGCCCTTATAATTCTATCTAAACTTATGTTTTTATATTCTTTCTTTTCCTTTGAAATTAAAATAGCTAACATAGCAACTCTGACACTGTGCTTTTGTTCATTTTTCTTAAGCTTTAAAAATATATCTTTTTCAAATTCATCTAAATATATATTAATAAAATTAACATCTTCATCTTTCATTTTTGAAAAAAGAGATAAAAAAAATTGCTTTACTCTATTCAATATTAATCACAACCTTCCATTATCTCCTATTATTCTAATACTAAACGTTTGGTAATACAACACTTTTATGGATTAGATTTTTTATTTGTTCAAAAAATAAAAAAGTCCAAGAACAATAACTTCATATCGTTCAAGGACTTCTAATATGGTGGAGAGTAAGGGACTCGAACCCTTGACCCCCTGCGTGCAAGGCAGGTGCTCTCCCAGCTGAGCTAACCCCCCATATGGTGGACCTTCAGGGACTCGAACCCCGGACCGACCGGTTATGAGCCGGTTGCTCTAACCAACTGAGCTAAAGATCCAAATGACCTGGCAACAACCTACTCTTCCACAGAGCTGCCCCTGC
>JACMJL010000286.1 GCA_014380625.1 Clostridiaceae bacterium | reverse complement strand
TTCAAGAATCATGGTGGAAATTTGTTTAGTAGCTGTAGAAGTCTGTTCTGCTAGTTTTCTTACTTCATCCGCAACTACTGCAAAACCTTTCCCTGACTCTCCTGCTCTTGCTGCTTCAATAGCTGCATTTAGCGCAAGTAAGTTTGTCTGAGAAGCAATAGATTCTATAGAACTTACTATTTGTCCAATTAATTTAGATTTATTTGATAAATTACCAATATTCTCTGAAAGTTTTTTAGCAGCAGTATCATTTTCTTTTAGTTTTATAGCTAAGAGTTTTGTAGAAATAATTCCTTGTTGATTTGTATCATTAGTAATACTAAAATATTTTTTTACCTCTTCTGCTGTATTTACAACTGTATTTACCCGTTCTGTAAATTCAGTTAATTTTATGGAGCCAGCCTGCGCATCCTGTGCTTGATCACTTGCTCCTTTTGCTAGTTCACTTACTGCACTATTTACTGCTTCTATAGATTGAACTGTTTCCTTTACAGATTCAGATACGTTATTAGAATTTTCTAGTACATCCATTGAACTTGTTTTTAAATCATTTATAATGGCTCTAAGCTGAACACGCAGATCATTAACTGACTTTGCAATAATCCCAATCTCATCTTTGTATTTTAGTAAATCATCATAGCCTTTATCATCAACTAAATCAAGATTTTTGGTTTTATCTACAAGTTTTGCGATTTTTAATATTGGCTTACTTATTCTATTACTAAAAAAGAAGGATGTTCCAATAGCTATAACTAGTGATATTAATATAACAATAACCAAATAAATTATTAGTGAATTTAATGGTTTTTGAAACTCACTAGTTGGAATTGCAAAACCTACTATCCAATTAGATGTTGCTACCTTAGATGAGATGAAATACTTATTACCTCCATCATAATCTTTCATAGTAATAACTTTTCTATTAGCACTTGCCTCAATTATAGGCATATATTTTCCATCGAAAACATTCTTTAGGTTCTTTAATTCTGGTTTCTTTTCTTTTTCGTCAGGTAGATATGTTTTGTCAGGATGTACCATTATATTATTATCAGAATCAATTAAAAAAGCATAGCTATTATTAATAGGTTTAGCTTTCTCTATGATAGCAGTAAGTTTTCCCAAATTAACATCCGCAGAAACCACACCAACTACTTGTCCATTTCTTTTTACAGGTACAGCAACAGATATTACGATTGTTTTTGTTATTGCATCTAGATATGGTGGAGTATATATTAAACCATCTTTAGCCATTGCTGATTTATACCAGGGTCTAGCTGTAGGATCGTAATCCGCGTCTGCAACCCAACCTGATCCATCAAGCATATGTTTATCAATTGTGCCCATGTATACATCAGTTGTATTGGAATTTGATTTGAATTTACCTGCCAAGTAAGCGGTTACATCTTTCTCATTAAACTCCTTTTGCTTTCCGATATTATCTGCAATTTCAATCACTATTTTGGCTTGTCCATCTAGCCAACCATTTATAATTTCCGAATACTTTTCTGAGGCAAATAAAATCTTGTCCTTAGATTCATTTTCAATTGCCTTGTAGGATACAAAGTAACTAACAATAGATGAAAATAAAATAAGAACTATACAAACCGCCGAGAATATTAATGTCATTTTAGTTTTAATACTTTTCAATGGCGCACCCCCGTATTGTTTTTCTAAATTACAACTACATAAATTGTATTAATTTAGCACTAATTAATACAATTTGTCTTATTTTATATTTTATCTCATCCACCTTATAAATACAATACAATTCTATCCATTTATTATTATTAACTATTGTTTGCCAGTGCGGTCATCAGCAACAGGTGGAAAATATCAGATCACTTTGGTATAATACATTAAAGGAGGTGAAAGCAGTAATGATAAAACTTATAGCAAGCGATATGGATGGTACCTTGTTAAATGATCAAGGAATAATAAATAAAAATATATTTACATTAATATCAACCCTACAGAAAAAGAATATAGTATTTGTAGCAGCTAGTGGAAGATCCTATTCTCAACTTAGCAATGACTTTGAAAATGCAGATAATGCTCTGTTATTTATAGCCCATAATGGGGCTCTCATAAAATATAACAATCAGGGTGAAACTCTTTATTCATGTCCACTAGATCAAGAGGCTATAAATCACGTACTACAGCTGAAGCGTGAATTTGGTGAGGAGATACTTTTATCTGGAGCTGAAATTGCACATATAGTTAATCCATCAGAGGAATTAGTAAGAATCTTCAATTCTTATGGCCTTCCTGCCCTAGTTTTAAATTCCTTTCATCAAGTTAAAGTACCAACATATAAAATATCCTACTTTGTTACTAATGGTGTAAATCCAGCAATGCTTGAGTATCTAAAGAATAACTTAAGTTCTAACTTAGAGTTCGTTGTATCAGGGGAGAATTGGATAGATATAATGAATAAAGGTACAAGTAAGGGTGCCGCAATTAAAATACTTCAAGAGAAGTTTAATATTGATAAAAAAAACACCATGGTTTTTGGTGATTATTATAATGATGTTACTATGTTCAAAACAGCCTACTATAGCTATGCCATGAAAAATGCTCCAGAGGATGTAAAGAAACATGCTAATTTTATCGCAGACAGTAACAATAATAATGGAGTTTACAATATAATTTATAAATACGCTAGTTCCATGTAAGTGTATAGTTAAAAGCCCTGCAAACATTAAATTTGCAGGGCCTTTAACTGTGGCGTATTCCTAAATATGAAATATATTATCAAAAACCTTAATCATTTGTTTTAGATTAACAATCATAATAATCCAAACTGCTATTTGTAATATTGTAATTATATTAGCCTTTAATTTCTCTTTTAAGGATAACTCCTTCACTGTTTTTTGACTGTGAAATTTATAAAAGAAGTTAGGTAAAGGTTTTTCAAGAAGATTTAATAATTTTAGTCCTAATAAAGCTCCTAGAATATTTAAGATGATATCATTTATGTCCAAACTTCTTATAGCGAAAATCTGAATAATTTCAACTGATATTGATACTACTACACCTGTTAAAATTGTATTCTTTTTTCTTTTTTCTTTCTGAGAAAGTAATGCGGTGCAAAAACCTAAAGGTATAAACATAGAAACATTGCCGAAAAAATTCACCAAATTATGCGCTGAGATATTAAGCCCATCTAAAAGAGGCGTATCAAGTATTCCCTTAAAAGGAATAAGGTTTATACTTTCTATTGAATAATGAATATTTTCAGAAATATACTGCACGTTCATAAAAAAAATACTTATCCCAATTGTTACTGTTATTATAAAAATTAATGAATACATCAAAGCAATAACCCCTAATTCTCTATACTTTGAAGTTTTAATTTCTTTATACTTACGTTTTTTTATTTCTAAAATTCTATGCACTAATACAAATGGCATTGAAATGAAAATAATTGGTACCATCTGTATAAAATAATCCTTAAATGAACTCATATTACTTCTCCCTCCCAACCCACGGCTAAAGATTACTTATTTTACCATCCCCAATAGTTATAATTCTATTGGCTTGGCTTAACTATGTCAAGACTTTTGGGAATATAAATAGGTAAATAGGGACGGTTAACAACTTTTTAGTTATTGTTAACTATCCCTAAACTATTTCTCCACCAGCCGAAAAAAAGGAATCCTATCTAATTAGCACTAATAAAAGTTGTCAATAACCCCGTCCCCCCTGTTATATGGTATAATATATATGTTACTGAGTTTTAGGAGGATACAAATGAAAGGTAAATTACTTTTAAATAGATACGAGTTATTAGAAAAGATTGGTGAAGGTGGCATGGGAGTTGTTTATAAAGCAAAGTGCCATTTATTAAATAGGTTTGTAGCAATAAAATTATTGAAAGCAGAGTTAGGTAATGATGAAGATTTTGTGGCAAGTTTTAAAATGGAAGCTAATGCAGTTGCAAGCTTATCCCATTCAAATATAGTCAATATTTATGATGTTGGTTCAGAAAACAATACTAATTTTATAGTTATGGAATACATTAAAGGAAAAACATTAAAGCTAGTAATAAAGGAAAATGTAAGACTTAGTTCTGAAAGGACTTTAGATATAGCCTTTCAAATAGCCAAAGCACTTGAGTGCGCTCATAAAAACAATATAATTCATCGAGATATAAAACCTGATAATATTATGATTACTAAAGATAACATAGTTAAGGTAATGGATTTTGGAATTGCTAAAGTAACAGATTCGCAAACCGTAACCAATTCAAATAAGGTTACAGGCTCAGTACATTATTTTTCTCCGGAGCAAGCAAAAGGTAAATTTGTGGATTCTAGAACAGACATTTACTCTTTAGGTATTGTGATGTATGAAATGATTACTGGACAAGTACCCTTTAATGCAGAAAATTCTATTTCTATAGCTATAATGCACATTCAGAAACCTGCTATTCCACCAAAAGAAATTATTATTGATATGCCTGAAAATATAAATCAAGCAATTTTAAAGGCTTTGGAAAAAGAACCTATCAATAGATATGAAACAGCAAAGGAAATGGTAGAAGTTTTAAATTCAATTAAGGAAGATCTTAATTTTAAAGTAAACTTTAATAAAAGGTCACTAGATGCTACAACAATTATGATGATGCCTCAAATAGTAGTATCTGAGACAAGAAATGACTTCAAAACAGCTATGAGTGATGTAGCAAGTACTGAAATTCCAATTAATAAAGGTATCCATATGAATAAAAAAATAATGATAATTATGGGATCTATTATATTAGCTATAGTTATTGGTTTTTCTGCGAAATACCTTTACAAAGACCCTTCCACAGATACAGCAAAAACTTCCCCCACAAAAGCAAGTGTACAAGTCCCCGTAGATGAAAAAAAAATTGTACCTTCACTTATTGGAAGTACTGAAGATAACGCTAAGAAAACTATAGTCAACAACGAATTTTTGGTTGGCAATATTTCATACGACTTTAGTGCTAGTATAGCCAAGGGATTAGTTATTAGTCAAACACCATTGATAAATACCTCCTATGAAAAAAACGGAGTAATGGATTTAGTTATAAGCCAAGGTGAAGAGGTCGAACAAGTTACTGATCCAGAACTAAAAGGTAAGGGTAATGGAAAAAAAGCTGGGAAACGATAGGTTTTAGGATCAAAAATTAAAAACAGAAGTTGTAATTAGACTTACAATATCTGTTTTTAATTCTATGTTCTTATATATAATACCTACACTCTCAATTTTCTAATTCCACCTTGCATTTTCTAAACAGTACCATAATTGATATAGATGCAATCACTTCAAATACTACTAAAATAATCATAAGAACATAATAGTCAAGGGGTAAGTTCATTGAGAAAGCTAAATAAACCAAAGTTATTAAACCTATAACAAAATAAAACTTCCAAGTAGATAGGGTACTATCCTTCAACATTTCTCACATTTTCAGTTTGATTTATGATAAAAAAATAGCACCAGCTTCAAGCCAGTGCAAAATTAGTAATGTGTAATAACTATTCAGTGCCCCTTAAAACTGATTTTATAGCTTCTTCTATTTCCTCATAACTAGTACATCTGCAAATATTAGATTGAAGCCATTCTTTAATGGTATCTTCCTTTGCATCAGGATGAATGTTAATCAATCCCTGACAGTTCATGATAAAACCAGAGGTGCAATAGCCACATTGAAAGCCTGACTTTAAGACAAAGGCCTTCTGTATTGGTGTATCCTTTAGTCCTTCTATAGTAACTATCTTATGGCCTACAGCCTCCACTGCTAAGATTATGCAGGACTTTATAGGCCATCCATCCATTAACACAGTACATGCTCCACAGTCACCATTTTCGCAACCAGGCTTGGCACCAGTTAATCCCAGTTTTTCCCTAAGCACCTCTAAAAGTGTATCTGCGGGTCTCACAATTACGCTTCTTTTTTCTCCGTTAATATCAAGTTCTAGTTTCACTACATCCTTATAAACAATCATTTTATCTCACCCTCTAACAAGTCTAAAGTTTCTTGCAGTACATTCAAAAATACAAAACTTTTATAACCTGCTGAGCCCTGTATGTCCTCTGAAATGGGTGCAGGCAAAAATTTTAAGGCTTCCGAAATCCTTTGTTCCACAGTCATCTTTTTGTTATTTAAGGTCTCCTCTAGTTTCCTTGACCTAAAAGGAAAAGCGCATAAACCACCCACAGCTACTCTTAGGAGACCATGCTTTATTACAGCTGCAAGGCTGATTAATGGATAGCCCCACACCCCTTGATTTCTAACTTTTACAGCGTAAAAGGGTCGCTCCATATTTTCTCTAGGTATACTTATCTGAACCAATAGCTCTCCAGCTTCTAAGTTTAACTTCCTATCAAATATCTGATTAATCTCCACAAGACGATTACCCTTTTTACCTGAAATTAAAATTTTACTATCTGAAATTAACAGTGGTAAAACTACCTCTTTATATATTATTGTTCCACAGAGGTTTCCGCCTATAGTTAACTTGTCCCTAGTACTGTGATCTGCTGGAAAAAGAGTTACCTTTTTAAGCAGAGGAAAATACTTAGCTTCAGCAATTTGGCTTAAAGTCACTGCTGCTCCAATGATAATTTCTTTTTTCCTAAGTTCAAATACCTTGCACTGGGGAATATCCTTAATATCAATAACTGCGCCAGTTTCAATAACTTTTGTTCTCGCTAAAGTTAGGATTTCTGTTCCTCCTGAATAATACAGGGGATGTTTATTCTTTAAAGCAAGCTCCTCATAAATATTTACAGCCTCTTCTATTGAATCAGGTTTATAATAATCAAAATCAAAGGGAATCATGTTTTCCCTCCCTTCTTCGTTTTCCAGATATACTCAGGCATTAAAGGAAGTTGGTTTAGTGGAACTTGAGCAGCCTCTGAAAGGCTATTTGCTAAAGCCCCTGCCATACCAATAATTCCATATTCTCCAATACCACTCGTTCCATAGGGGCCTTTTAAATTTGGAGACTCAATAAACTCTACGATATACTCTGGATTCTCGCCGTATCTCATAGGTTTATAGGTACGTAAATTGCCATTTTCAATAACCCCTAGGTTTGTAAAAATTAAGGACTCCCTACTGGCAAAGCTAAGTCCCATATTCATTCCTCCTGTAACTTGCCCTATTGCTGCTTCCAGGTTCATAACCTTACCCACATCAATTACAGATACCGCCTTAATTAATTTATAGCTGTAATTAACTCTGTCAAATTCTACTTCTACCCCTTGTGCACCAAGTGTCCATTCAGTTCCGAGATGCCCTTTTCCTGTATACTTATCCATTTCACTTAAGCTTGATATCATATACTTTCCTCTCCCGATAACCTGCTCTTCTAGCAATATATCCTTTATAGCTATGTAACTGTTAGCATCTGATATCCTAACAACCTTTTGGTCTTCAATAGTAAGTTCCTCTGGAAAGCATTTTAAAACTATTGCTGCAGCTTCTTTTAATTGAAAAATTGCATCCTCTGCTGCTGAAAGTACAGCCCTACCTACCAACATAATAGTTTTGCTGGCAGAGATCTTCCAGCAGTGAAGATATGTTTGAGTATTAATATCCATAACTACTTGTATTCTATCTACTTCCATCTTCATCTTTTCCGCCAGTATCTTAGAAAGAGCAGTTTTAACCTCCTTACCCAATTCTACAGCTCCACAAGTAAGCTTAATACTACCATCTAAATTAAAGGTCAATACAGCTGAACCTTCAGCATTAAAGGCTGTGCCTGAAGTTTTCCAAAAGCAACTTATACCTTTAGTTCTAACTTTATTTTTCCCTAGCTCGATACTTGTCCCCTCCTCCCAATCTATTAATCTGCATAATCTTTCAATACACTTGGGGAGATTTCCAATATTCCTTGTGTTCAAGATGGTTTGTGTAGGAGAAGTATCTCCAGGCAAGATTGCATTACGCAAACGGAGTTCTATAGGATCCATCTTCAGCTTTCCCGCAAGTAAATCCATGGTTCTCTCAATAGCAAAAGTCAGCTCGGAGTGACCAATCCCGCTTAAGGTTGTTGCATAGGGATGATTTGTATACATACATAAGGAATCACACCAAACATTCTCTATATTATATGGACCTGTGCAATCAACAGCAGCAGCTCTACTAATAATTACAGCTCTATCAGAATATGCACCGCCATCAAAGAACAAACTTATTTCAGCGGCCATAATTCTGCCATCATTCATGGAACCTAGTTTTATCTTTGCTTCTAGACCAATATTCACAGGGGAAGTTATTAAATCTTCCTCTCGGGTATTTATTATTTTTACTGTTCTACCACCTACAGCCTTAGATGCAAGAAAGGCTAATAGCTCCAATTGAACTGCTGCTTTTCCGCCATAGGAGCCATCCGTTACCGAAATTTTACCTATTTCTATGTTAAAAAACGTACTAATTAGACTCTTTATTGCCAAAGGACTCTGAGAAGCTGAAGTTATTACCACTTGTCCATCTTGCTGAATCTGAGCAATGGAGCAGCGTGTTTCCATGGAAGCATAATCAGTTTGAGGAAAGGAGAAGGTGCCCACCGCCGTGACCTTAACTTTTGAGAAAGCCTTTTTTACATCACCTTTTCTAATTTTTGTACGGTTAGCAATATTGGTATTTGCTTCAGGATATGCTTTCTCTAACAATTTATAGCTTTCAAGTTTTTCATGCACTAAAACATCTTTATTCTTCAACGCTTCACTGAGAGAATTAATAACAGGTAAAGGTTCGTACTCCACCCTAATTAAACTTACTGCAGCAGCTGCTTCTCGCTGACTGTCTGCTATAACTATTGCAACGGGCTCACCATAGTACCTAACCTTGTCAAAAGCTATGGGTGCATGATCTTCTATAACTGGCCCAGTAAGATGTGGAAAATACTCTCCAGTAATAATAACCCTCACTCCGGGAGCTTTTTCTGCAGCCGCAACGTCCACAAGCTTTATTTTTGCATGTGCGTAAGGACTGGTCAAAAGTCTGGCATGCAATAACCCTGGGGACTCAAAATCATTTGTATAATTTGCAGTTCCTGAAACTTTGTCTAAGGAATCTTTTCTAGTTATACTTTTCCCAATAACCTTTAGATTGTTCATCTGTACCTCCAAAATTAAGCATAGAATTTCATTCTATATTATATTTGCTTGGTGCGTATTTAATTACCTTTAGGGTGAATTATTGTAGATAAATTTTTATAGTGAGGAGGTAGATTGCTACTACTTAGAGAGCAATGAGGTATTAAAAATGGAGTAAATGCATTCCCAAAGGAATCTTTTATTATTATTAATAATTTTTTACCTATGGTACTACTAAACGTAATATCACCACGAACCCTTAAACCGCCTACAGTGTATATATTTCTCAGCCTTGTCTTTTTAAGCATTATAACAATCCACCCGGTAATATCAGGTGAAAGTAGCTCATTTACCTTGCTACAACCTACAGATATTTGTAACATAAATTTAACAAGAGCATATTATAGTATTATAATATTGAAAAAGGTTGTGTAAATTTGAAAAAGGATGAGAACTATTTAACAATTCCTGAAGCGGCAGATCTGCTTAGGGGAAAGCTGAAATGTAAATGTATAAATAGATATGATAAACTATATCGGAATATACTATTTCAGGCCAAATCAGGCATGTTCAATCCCATTAAAATTAACACAAGAGACTTAGCAATAAGCAAACAGGAATTTATGAGTTATGTAGAAAAGCAAACAAATGAAAAATATGAGCAACTTAAATTTGACTTGAATAGCTTTTATAATGATATACCCAGTGCTAATAATATTAGAAATGAATTAGGCGCAGATGAATTATTAACATTAATTAAACTTAATAAAAAGTTAGAAATACCAGCTGATGAAACCTTAAAGCAAATTGAAAGATTATTAATAATTTATAATCAGCGAGGTGTATAAATGTATAATATAAAATTTATGAATACTTATAATTCGGTAACAAGTCTTAGAGAAGTAGAAACTCTAAATAAACCTCAGGATAATTATTTACAGAAGGTGTCCTGTAATACCTACCTAGAAAACAATAAAATTCTAATCCACAACTACGATAACTTAAAAACTGAATGTGTTTTAAATAATAATCTTCTATTCTGTTATGCTTCCATAAATGATTATAAAATTTTATTTAATGTTCTAAAACTTCAAGATGTGTCTTTTATAAAAAATATAACCACCTTTAACAAAACTCATTTAAGCGCCTTATATAAGATAGATACCTCGGAAATTTTGGGTGGAGTTATTTATTATACTAGGTCTGATTTTCCTATTGAATTTAAAGTTATTAATACCTGTGATTGCTTTAATAGTTACTGCAAAAATAACGGTATTTGGAGAAATAAAGAAGCCCGAGTTAACCTTATATCTACCTTTAAAGAATCCATGGCAACGGACCTACTAGCTGATGATCCAGCAGAGAAAATCAGTAGTATAAATGGTAATGAATTTACCTATATCTATTTTTATGATTTAATCATTATAATTGATCATAAAAAAGTGATTACGGCTATATAATGATTGAAAATATAAAGGAACTGTCTCAAAATATAATTACTTTGAGACAGTCCCCTCCTATGTTACATAACTTTTAATTTTCTATTCCTTTTTCTATAAGTTCTAAAAATTCTTCTCTAGGGATACTTATTGCTCCTAAACTTTCAAGATGCTTAGTGTAAACCTGGCAATCTACCATAACATATTCTTCCTCTTCTAATTTCTTGCAGAGAGTAATAAACGCAACCTTGGAGGCATTATCCATAGTTGAAAACATTGATTCACCAAAAAAACATTTCCCAATGTTTATACCATATAAACCACCTACTAGTTTACCACCCTGCCAAGCTTCCACGGAATGTGCATGACCAAGCTCATGAAGTTTACAATAAGCCTCTATCATGCCTTCATTAATCCAGGTGCCACTTTCTTTTCTAACACTAGCACAATTGGATATAACCTCTCTAAAACAAGTATCGAAGGAAATTCTATAAACATTCTTTTTAAGTAACTTTTTCATAGAGTGAGAAATCTTTATATCCCTTGGGTAAATAATAAACCTTGGGTTAGGAGACCACCAAAGTATAGGATCCCCCTCTGAAAACCATGGAAATATTCCATTTCGGTAAGCTATCATTAGTCTCAGTGGAGACAAGTCACCCTCTATAGCTAAAAGTCCATCATCCTCAGCAAGCGAAGGATGAGGAAATATTAAATCCTCATTTAATCTGAAAATAGGCATAATGACTCCTTTCAAAACAGTTATATTTATTATGAAAATATAAATCCTGCAACTTTTCAGTTACAGGATTTTATACAAACTATAAACTTTTCATTTAGTTGTCAATAACCCCGTCCCTATGTCATCTACATATGATAAGTTCTATTTTACCAAAAGGTAATTCTATTGGAAGTACATAGGCAGAAGGAATTATCTCCTCAAAAACCACTGACTGAGGATCCATGCTTAATTCTACTCCTATGCCTGACATTGCTACAAGAAACAGTCCATTGTTTAAATTTAAAAATTCACCAACAGAATCTTTAGCCATTTCATCCAGACTTGTAAACTCTTCCTCTGCAAATCTAGAAGCAACCTTTACAAGCACTTCAGATTCTGCACTAATGTATGTTTGTAAATTAAGAGAGTTCTTTATTCTTTGGGTTGCTGCCCATTTTGTTTTATATTCTTGAACTTTCATAATTTCATTAGTATAAACCTCAGAATCAATGAATCGAATAACAATTCTCATAAACAAAGCTATGTAATGCTTTATTTCTGTACCATACTTATCAGCTTCTAGCTTTACATAAACATTCATGATTTCATCAACATCATCCTTTTGCAGAGCATCAAACTGAGTGTCAGAGATATTATACTTTTTCTTATACTCGTTAATAGCTTCTTCAAACTTTTCGAGAGACATATAATCTTTATCAATTAAGGCTTGCGCCAGTAAAAGATGGCCGAATTTTTGAGAAGAAAGCAATTCGTTTATTTGTTCCTCTGTTACATAAGCCAGGTCTACAGCTATCTCACCAAATCGTTTATCAGCTTTTGTTTGCATCTGATGTACCTGATTGGCCTGTTCAGCATTCATATATCCAGCATTTATTGCTAAAACTCCTAGTTTTAATCTAACTGATTGTTGATATTCTAATGCTACCTTTAATTGCTCTGAAGTTAGATATTTTTCATTTAATAAATATTGACCAAAGTATTGACTAAACATAGCGCCACGCTCCTAGCTTATTTTAGGTTATGAAGAATTTTATCAATTTGTTCTGTTTCCCAAGGCTTTTGCACAAATTCAAATGCACCAGCTTTTAATGCCTCTCTTACATGCTCTTTTGTGCCAGCGGAGGAGGCCATTACTACTTTTGCATCTTTATCGAAGCCTATTATCTCATTAACTGCCTCAATTCCATTTTTAACCGGCATAATAATATCCATAAAGACCAAATCTGGCTTACTCTCTTTATATATATTTATTGCCTCCTGACCATTGCCAGCTTCTAAAACATTCTCAAAGCCACAACTTTTCAATACCTCTTTTAACTTTTTTCTCATTAACATTGAATCATCACAAACTAATACTTTAAGCAAACTTCCTGTCATTTAAATTCCTCCTCATATAATTTTAAGAAGCAAAATTCTTACTCATATAAATACTATATCATATTTTCTACATTTTTCAACAATTTTACTTTTTTGTTGCACTCTTTATAATAGAGAAACTCATAACTCATTTGACTGTCACCCTCAGAAGAAAAGTCCAGCTAAAAAATTGTATATTAGCCTTATAGGTGGACCTATAATCTTATCAAAAACATTTGTTATGACTAGTGCCAAAAGTAAGAATCTACCTTTTGAATAAATACTGTCATAAATAGCTTTGTCCCTTAACCCAATTATATCAGAAAAGATGTGAAAACCATCTAAAGGAGGTATTGGCAGAAGATTAAATACAAAAATAACAACATTCATCCAAACTGCATTATCAAGTAAATCCATGATAATTTCATAAGTCGTTTCATTTAAAATGCTTTCATGCACATTAGATAATATTTTCATTAATATTAAGAAACCAAAGGCAATTGCTAGATTCATAAGTGGACCAGCTATTGATACTAGTAAGTCGTCCCTTCTTTTATTTTTAAAATTATTAGGGTTAATTTCAACAGGCTTTGCCCACCCAAAACCTGCAATAATCATCATAAGAAAACCAATAATATCGATATGAACAAAAGGGTTCGTTGTAAGTCTACCTTGGTATTTTGGTGTGTTATCCCCAAGCCATGTGGCTACTTGAGCGTGGGCATATTCGTGTAATGAAAATCCTATAATAATTCCAGGTAACATATATAAAGTGTCTTTAAAATCCATATGTATTCTCCTTTCTATTTAGCAGATAGATAACTTATAACTCATGCGACTGTCACCATAATGTTATTCTAACATTATAAGGATACGCTTTCAATTAAATGCAGAAAAATTAGTACATATATAGGAATTATAAAAAAGCAGACCTTTAACATACGGTATTATCCATAATGGTCAAAGAACTGCTTTAATAATTAAACCCTTGTATTATATAGAATTTAATTCCACACATATATCATCAATTTCATTATAGCTTTTAGTTATATCTTCTATACTGATATTTAGTTCATCAATTGCAGCAAATATCTCTTCCATGGATGTTGCTGTTGTTTCTACATTTTGAATGATACCATTTACTGAACTTAACGTATTTTTCATTGAGTCCTCTAATACCACTGATTGTGAACTAACATTCTTTGAGTGTTTTAATACATTGGAAGTATTTTTATTTACATTTCCAAATAATTCTTTAACATCATTTGTGTGTCTATTACACAGTTCAATAGACTTCTGCTCCTTTAATACCTCATTCACAACAACTAGTGTTTTACTAGATATATTACTCAATATTGAATCTACTTTATCAGTATATGCCTTTGAATCTTCAGCAAGTTTTCTTACTTCATCTGCAACTACGGCAAAACCTCTTCCGTGCTCTCCTGCTCTTGCTGCTTCTATTGACGCATTAAGCGCTAATAAATTAGTCTGATCAGATATATCATTTATAGTATTAATAATTTGTACTATTTTTGTGTTTTCCTCGCTTAATTCATTAATTAATTTTACTACGCCTAAAATATCTGAGTTTACCTTAATCATTTCTGATGACAACATGTCCACTTTATTGGTACCTTCAGAAACAACACTTTCCGTTGATACTGTTAACTCTTCCATTGTCTTAATTGCACTTGTAACTTCTTCAACTTTTTCAGCACCAATTGCAATTGATGACTTCATATTATTCATTGTATCTACTTCTTTTGCAGATCTATCAGCAACATCATTGGTAGAAGTTGTTATTTCTTCTGCTATTTGTCCTGTTGCAGAAATTCCACCTTTGATTTTTTCATTTGCAGCTGTCAATTTTTTTATAACATCAAATATTTTACCAAGTAGCATCTCAGCCTTAAACTTAGATTCCTCAGTAGCTTTATAATTCTCTGCCATGTTTTTATAAACATTACTTGTCATGATAGCATTAATACCTAATACAATTGATCCTGCTACAACATATAATACACAAAATGCTAGTTGTTCGTACCCTATGTTTTCAAATAAAGTTGTTTTATGACTAATAAAGAAATATACTACGAGACCTAAACTTAATATTGCTTCTACAATCATTGCTCTTAAATCTTGAAATACACTTATTAAGATAATGCCATAATAAATTAAAACAAAATTCGCATAACATGGATTAGTAACAAACATAATAAATATAACTAATGTGTATATAAACAAAGTGTAGTACATGGTTATCATGATGTATTTCTTCCTTATTAAGATAAAGTCTATTAATGCTAGTGGAATTGCAACCCCAATTAAAATTAATATAAACTTTACTTCTGTCTTTAAAAACACATCAAAAATCGTTCTTAATATTACTGAAAGTAAAAACCCCACCATCATAATTTTGTTCTTTAATTCAATATTTTTCCTGTAATCCATTAATACGCCCCCTATTTGGTTTTTACCCCATTTTTCTCCAGTTTATTATTTTATTCTACCATATATTACAATATTTTTCTATATACGCTTTGATAATTTATTGAAATATTTTACCATGATTTTCAAAGCTTATAAAATTGTAATTTTAGATTTATATTGTCATAATTTCTATAACCACATTACTTCAAAAAACCAATCAACCTTTGCTACCAAACGTTCATTTTTATTATCAACCTTATAGTCAACCTTGTATATTTCCTCTCTCATACTTATTTTCGTAATACTTATTATAGTGCCGCCCTTTTCTTCTATACATTTAGTTATTCTTTTTACGCCAATTGATGGGCGTAGCACTATTTCAAATATGATAAAGGCTAAAACGAATAAAGCAATTATAATTTCGAATAACATTCTTTATCTCCTTTCTTAAAAATTTGTCTTTAAAAACTATAGAAACCTCATAACTCATGTGCCTGTCACCATAAGTTGAGTAAACTCTACCTCTTGAGCTGAAACCTGGCTTCTTACTTCCACTACTACGGTCTGTTGCTTATTACCCATGAGTTTTTGCCCAAGGATATAGTTTACATCGAACTTCCCAGATATAGCTGGAGTTGCTCCTCGAACTGGCACAATAAGTTGGACATTGTTTGTCTTTAAAAATTCAAATATAGGCTCCCAAATATATATATCCTTAGCCGATCCAAAAGGATTGTCTATAAATATAGTTTTTCTTAGCTTGTTATTATCAGCATTAAAGGAATTAATATTTTTAATATAATTGATAATGGAAATTAAAAATTGAATATATATTCCTTGTGACTGACCGGTACTTCCCACAGCCTCTTCATATTTCAAGGTTCTACTTTGCTCTGATATCCGTTCTCTTTTATAAAGTTTCAAAACTATGTTGTTCATATCTGAAACAATTACAGAGAAAAGCCGTTTAAGCGCTAGCTGATTTTTAATATATTTTAGTTTTTCTAAAGTATCCTCCATACTGTCAACTTTTCTTATTGTGTCTTCAATATACTCTGACATATGAAATTTTTGCTGTTCTTCCTTAACATAAGGTAGCTGTAAGCTGACAATTTGTATTAACTCATTATTTAAATTTAATCTTGATAACCGCGGAAGCCTGTCCAACTCAGTTTTTACATCTCTACAACGTTGGAGACATTGATTTTGAAAGTTATCTTTAATTTGCTCCATATCCTTAATATCATTTTCTATTTTTCCCTTTTGAAGCGAGATAAGTTCCTTAATATTTTCTAGATTGTCTATAAGTTCCCTGCATTTTTCAATTACCAAGGGAACATTGATGCTTCTTGAAAATTCTTCTCCTAGTTCTACAGCCCCAATTTCTTTAAGCGTTTTTATGTTTTTTTCTTTACCACCTTCAAAGGCTATCTTAAAATCTTTTTCTTTTCTACAAACTTTAGCATAGTCCTTTTCTAAATCTTTATAATAATTTTTAATATCATCTTTATTTTCAAGCATAACCTTTGTTTTATCTTTGGGAATATTGTTGGATCTTAAGGTTACTTCAATATCAGCTATAATTATCCTTAAAGCTTCAATTCCTTTACCAATTGTAGTTTGCAACTTTTGAAGCCCTTCTCTTTTTAATTCAAGCTTCTTCTCTTTTAAAATATTGTCCTCTTCAAATTGCTTAAATAAAAACACTTCCATTTCAATAGGTTCATAATCACCAAACTCATCAGAGAACTTACTTATTAATGTTTCAATATTTCCCTGAAGCTTATCCTTAATGCCAATTGTACTCCTCATGTCTTTATCAATAGCTTCAACTTGATCTTTCAAGCTTTTGAGTCCTATTTCCAGTTCCCTTAATTCTTCTTCAACAGTTACTGAAATTTCGTTTCTATTTTTCGACTCGTATAGCCTATCAATAGCGTATCCTCGACGTATAGTTTCCCTTTCATTCTTTTCCATATTACTCTCGTAATTTTTCAAAAGTTCCTCTTTGTCTTTTATATCTGTGCTTTTTTCTTCTAAAGCTTTTCTGCTTCCTCTAAATTTCGATTCTAGCTCCTCATCAGTTATACATAATTCTTCATACTGTTGATCATTATAATAGGTTTTATACATATCAACCCATTGATGATTAATTAAATCTATATTTTCCCCTAAGACCTTTTTCATCTCAAGGTCACCTTTTTCTTGATCACTTTGAAAAATCATTAGGTTTTTAATCTCCATATGCCTTGAATTTAAAGTTTTCAAATTACCTGCAAAATCCTGAAGTAGCTTTTCCTCATCATTTAACTTATCCAAGTTAACCTTTAAGGCTCTAAGAACCTTTAGATCCTGATCTAAACTATCCATAATATTTAATAGACTCTTATTCTCTTTTTCTATATTTTTCAGCTGTAAATCAAGCCCATCCATAGCTTTAATACAAGTAATTCTTTCAGCTTCTAAAAGTCCTATTTGATGTTTTAATTCAGTATATTCTTTTTTAATGTCTTCTATTTTATTTCCATAGGAAAATAGAAACTCTTTTATATAGGAATTATCTATTTTTAAAGTTTCTTCATTTCTTCTAAGAAGTTCTATATTGTTCTTTCTCTCTAATATCTCTCTTTCTATCCTATCTTTTTCTTCTTTTATTTTTTCAGCATTTATAAATTTCGACTTATCTTTTACAGCAAAGGTCAAACCATTACTATTAAAATCAAGTTTATCTTTAACAGAATCTAAACTAATAATCGGAATGGCATAATTTCCGAAATCACCTTCCTTAAACCTTTCATCCTTAAGAAGTTTATTAAAGTTGTAGGTTACAATAACCGAATATGGTAGAAAAGGTATTTTACTCAAAAGCTCCTCTTTTTCCTCTACTGGGCGACCTTGAAGAAACTCTATGCCTAATATACCATCTTCATTATAGTTCCTATTAATATATTCTTTTACCTTTAATATTTCTTTAGTTTCAGGTATAGGTTTGTCCTGATTTAACCCAGTATAATAAGCTACTAACTCTTGTAATTTTTTCTCTTCCTCAAAAATTATTCCTAATAGCTCTTTATATTTAATATCCAGACTATTACTTAAAGATAAAACCTCCACTGAGGAATAAACTTCTAATAATTTAACCATCTTAATTTCATCTATGTTATACTGCTTAATTAAATTATCATAACCATTGACTTTAGCTGTTATTGAGCTTAATTTTTCTTCATGTTTAGTTATATCAATTTTAAAACTATAGTTTTGTTCCTTCAGAGAATCTAACAAAAATTTATTTTTTTCAACTTTCTCAAAACTATCAGATCTATGCTTTTCACAATTATTAATTTCACTGTCTACCTCACTGAGCAGCATAATATTCACCTGAATTCTAAGCAAATTAATTCTCTCCTTCAATGAAATTACCCTAGCTTTTGATTTTGAAATCTCACTTTCACAGACAGCTGTTTCTTTATAAATATCTCTTTCTTCCTTTGTGGATTCTTCAATTTTAATGGATAGATCCCTCAATTTACTTAAAGCTTCGCCCAGCTTATCATTTAAAGCTTTAAGCTTAATCTCGTCTCTGATTTTTTTATTATAGGCTAATAAATTCAAATCTGTTGTTAAAGTCTCATTGGCTTTAAAAATATTATTAAGTAACTGCTTTGTTTCATCATATTTATTTTTATTTTCTAAAAAATCCACAAAATAGTTTTTTGCTTCTCTAAACTTAAGATCCTTTTTAAGTGCATTAAATTGCACATCTGCACTTTCATATTTATTTTTTAAAACCTGAAGTTCTTCTTCCGTCTTATTTAACTTATGATTAAGTTTCTGTAATTTTATAGTTTCAAGGTTCTTTTCAATTTCCTTAGTTTCTTTGTTTATCTTATAAAGTTCTTCCTCAATAGAATTTTGTTCCTCATATTTAGTGGTTATGTTACTTTCTAAAGTATTATAGGTACTTACAATAGCTTCCTCTATCTTATCCTTTTCTTCATATACGTTAACAAGGGTATCGGTCCTATTTATAAAGTCCTTAACCACCTCTGATTGCCTATCAAACTTAGAAATTTCACTTTTCTTTTTTGAAAGTTCTAGAATTTTATCCTTAATATCCAAAAGAGTTTTTGCCATATCCTCTTCATCGTTTTCCTTATTGGTTTTAGCCATAAAGGCCTTCTGGATAATTTTTTCTATAAGTAAATCCTCTACAACTTTTCTTGAGGTCCTATAATTTTGTTCAAAATAAGTTCTCACATGTCCTTCTGTCTTGTTAATTCCTCTAATAATTTCCCATTCACTTTCGTATAAACCATGTTGACTAATAAACCTTTGATATTCTCCCTTTTTATTCTCAAAAATATCTGCAACCACCACAAAAGAGTTTTCACTTTGAAGTGCTCTTAATTGTTTTTTCAAACCATTGTAGGTAATCTTCTCCTTATTATCTTGAAGGGATAGATTATTAATATCATTTTCATTATAAGTATTATAGAATATACAGTAGTTAAAATAATCAAAAGCTGTGGTATCATTACTTCCAGAAGTCTCTGTACCTTTTCTGGCGCAAAAACCTGTAGTCATATACTTATAGCCAGACTTATCTCCCTCATCCAATCGCCATTCGATTAGTGAGTGAATTACATTACTGCATTCCTTGCCTCTAAAAAGTTTTTCTATAGGTTGTTTTTCATCAAGATGGCAGTTAGGTATAAGATTTTGCAAAAGTAGTAGCATTAGAAGGCTTTTACCACCACCATTGGCAAGATCATAAAGGGTATTGCTACAGGAAAAATTCATTTTGAAGTCATCATAAACTTGAGTTCCGTTATTGTATTTTACATTATTTACTCTTACCCTATTTATTTGTGGCATTAACTAAGCACTCCTTCCGTCATTATCTCGTAGAGCCTACCTCTGAAATCTTCAAAGTAGTTTTCTATCAAGGCTTTAAATCTATCATTAGCATAATAGCGTTCCTCTACCTCAATAAAAAGGTTCTGCTCCTTCAGAAAATTAAAAGTAATTTTTATATACCCTAATTTAGAACTTTTATAAGCTCTAGTATTTACTGTTAAATCATTGCTGTGAGTTAATGGAAGCTCTTCCCACAAAAGAGCAATGGCCTTAAAACTGTTCTCCTCAAGTTCATTTTCCACTACTACCCCCAGTTTACTAATAACAGTTGAAAGTGAGCCCTCGACACTTTTCAGCACATCCTCACTTTTTATATATTCTTGAAAGGTATAACTTGAAGAGTCCTTATAAAACAGAGTAATGATATTATAAATAATAAAATAACACATATATAATTCTTTATTAACCTTTAACCCAAGCATTTTTCTCAATTCCTCATTAGTATAGCCAAAAACCTTATTTTTTTCTCCAGCGGTAATATATAAAGCATCCTTATATTGATATAAAGTTAAATTCAGCTTGTCCAACATACTGTTAAATATATTTGCCATCTCCATATTTGAATTATATTCCTCGTATAAATCTCCATTATCTTTACTGCTCACATTCTCCCCAGTAATAAGTTTTGAAAACATTTCAAGAGCTTTTTCCATATTAAAGTTTTCCAATTTCTTCAACCCTCTCAAATTTTATATTGGTAATCTTAAATAGAGCAGATATTTCTATTTCATCCTCTGGTATTGGTTTTACATTAAATTTTAGGCCTATAAACTCATTATGGTTTTTAGGCGTTAATATATGAATAATTATCTTATCAAAGATAGTGTTTTCATTTTCTTTAAGCTTAGCTATATCATAATAATTCTTTTGCGCAATATGGAGCACAAAGGCATAATAGTCTCCGTTTTTTAAAATATCCTTATTAAGTTTATTTACTAAATACTCATTAAATTCTCTAAGGGAAAATTCACCCTGCTCTAAAAGACATTCCAATAATAGATTCATAAGTATTATAAAATTATGAGAAATTCTATCGTCCTCTATATCATCTAGGGATTTATAATCTTTTTCCTCAGCAAAGGTAACTTCTTCTCCCTCTTCCTCATTATTAGGTCTATAGGTTAAAAGTTCATCCGTATTTTTTAAATTAAAAGTCTTGTTAAACTTTATCTTTAATAATGGATTCATAAGGTAAGAAAGTAGTTCCACATTATCCAAGCCTAGAGCCTTTTCATAGATGGTTTTAAAGTCAAAGGCCATTTTAAGTTTATTTAATGTGACCTTGTTAATAATTTCATCTGTTTTTATTTTAAGGTCAGCAGAAGAATTTAGAAGTTCACTATGTTTTGAAATGGCTCGTTTAATCTCAGTCTCTAGATTGTAAATATATTCCCGATTTTTCAAGAAATTCTCTTCTTGATTACTAACACTCTCCTCAATTCTTTCAAGGGCTAATTCAATGAGTCTCTTGTTTTTATCAAAAAGGCCTTGTTCCTCATCAAACCATCTCATACTTGTTTTAAAAAGTTCTTCTGAGGCCTTCATCCCTTCAAAAACGTTATAACTGAAAATATTTAAAATCTCATTTTTTCGTTGCATTAGTTTACTAACTTCATTATTTATCCTTTTTACAACCTCAATACCACCCTTAAAGTTCTTTGATTCTATCATTTTTGACAATAAAATCTGTTGAATACTTATCTTACTCTCATCTTTTATTTCCTTAGTATCAAGGTAAAATTCAATGGCTTCCGAGGTTACATAATAGTGGATAGCATTTCCCTCTATTTTTGATTCAATTAACTTTATTCTAGAGTTCATAACCTTCTTTTCCTTAGGATCAAAGTAATTATAAGAAAAGGGCTTTCCATCATTAATAATTTTGTCAAAAATATAATTTATAAGCTGGCTGTTTTCTTTTTCCTCTAGGTACAAATTGTAATCCCGTTTTAAAAGCTCCGTGGTAAATTGAGAGAATAGTTCAAAGGAAACCCCTTGGTCATTAAAGTTGTTTTCTTCTATAAATAACCTGAGAACTGCTATGATTATATAACCCATATCAATAAAGTTATATTTACCTTCTTTAAATAGGTCTAGAGATATTTCTCTAAGCTTAAAAAAAGGAAAATACCTTTTAAGGTTCTGCATTCTTTCATTATGTTCACAAATTATTTCATCTATATAATTGAATTCTTTATTCAAAATTCATCAACTCCTGATTTATAGCTATAGGGCAATTGCTTCCTGTGGTATATATCTTTTGCTCGTCAATATCTCAACAAGCTTATTTGAGTAGTAAATTTCAAACTCTGAATTAACTACCTCTATAGCATAACCTAATATCTTAGGTTCCGTGAAGTAGTATTTTCCTAAATCAGATTTTAAATCCTCATCCAAGTTTTAAATTTTCATTTACCTAAACCTTAAAGGTTGCCATACTCCCTTTATTAGTAGAACTTACTTCTAACCTTGCGTCAATTCTTTCCTTAAGTTCTGGCACGTGAGATATTATACCCACTAATCTTCCGTCATTTTGTAAATCCATTAAACATTCTACAGCATTATCTAAAGATTCTGGATCTAAAGTCCCGAAACCTTCATCAATGAACATTGTATCTAGCTGAATACCCCCTGCATGGGCCTGAACTATGTCTGCTAAGCCTAATGCCATAGATAAAGAAGCTTTAAAACCTTCTCCACCAGATAAGGTTTTTATATCTCTAGATTTTCCCGTGTAGTTATCAAATACCTCCAAGTCTAACCCTTGACCCTTTCTCTTATCCCCAATATCTTGTTTTCTCAACAATTCAAATCTACCTGAGGTCATTTTGTTAAATCTAATATTTGAAGCCTGAATAATATCCTCAAAATATGAAGCTAATACGTATCTTTCAAAGCTTATCTTTTTCAAGTTATCTCCATTAAGAATATTGGACAACTTTCCAATGGTTTTATAATTATTCTCCTCAACCTCAATATCTTTACTATATTTTTCACAGCCTTCTACTGTTAAAATATTATTTTTAATTCTTGAAAAAATCTCATTAACTTCATGAGCTAAAACATCTTTAGCTGAAGTTTCTTTAGTTAGATTCTCTTGTAATACAGTTAAATCCACCCTTAATAAACCTTCAATTTCCTTTGCTGAATCATTAAAGGATTGTTTTACTCTTGCTAATTTAAGCTCAAACTCCTTTATTTCCACCTCCATAACTTTAATTTGTTCCTCTGCTAAGCAATTAGCCTTATAATGGGGAACATCATTAAATCCTAACTCTGTTATTTTTTCATAAAACAATATTTTAGCTATATTTAATGCTTCAGTGGAGGTTTTTTTCATTTGCTTTGTACTTTTATATTTCCCCTCTTCTTGGTCTAGTAAACTTTTTAAAGAATTAAATTCTTTCTCAGCTTTTTCATAAGAAGTCTTAAGAGAAAGCAAACCATCATTCAATATTTTAATTATCCTATTTAACTCAACTACAGTTTTTATCTCACCTTTAAACTCAGTTTTTATGTTTTCTAAGGTGTTTCTATTTGCGCTTAGTGTTCTCTCCTCCTCAACAAGGTTTACATTCTTTAACTCTAGTTCTTTTCTTAAGCTTTCATTATTAGATTGTAACTTCTCTCTATCCTTTATTTTTTCACTTTCTTTATTTATTATTTCACATAAACTTTGTATTCTATTTTTTATATCTGATATTAATGTTTCTCCATTTCTTAGTCGGTCACTTACTTGAACACTAATATCTGTAAGATCTTCAGTAGTGTCTTTATTTAGTAACTCTTTAACAAGTGAATCTACATTATTTTCTTTAATGGATTTTAAGGAAGCATTTATACTAGTTAATAGTTTTAATTTTTCATCTCTTTCTAGTCTTATCTTCTCTAAAACCTCTTTACTCTCTTTTATGGTCTCTTCAGTAATTTCACTATTTTCATGCTTAGCTAAGTTAGGATGATGAACTGAACCACAAACGGGGCAAGCTGTACCCTCTTTTAAGTCCGTAGCAAGTATGCCGGCCTGACTTTTCCTAAATATATCTTCCATTGATTCGTAATTGCCTTTTGCTGCTTGAAACTTTTGTTCTATCTTATCAAAGGTCACTTTAGTTGCTTTATATCTGGTATCCTGCTCAATCCATTTGCCAAGAGCAAGTTTAAGTTGTTTTAATTTTTCTTTCCAATTTTCACAACTTACTTGTTTAATTTCTAATTTTCCCTTTTCCTCTTTAGCCTTATTAATTGCGTCTAAATCTTTATTAACTACCACTATATTTTCCTGATTTCTCTGGTTAATCAATCCTATTTGTTCGATTCTATCCTTTATTTCTCTAACCTTTTTCACTAAGGTTTCTACCTTATCCTTATTTGCTTCGTAATTTGAAGCCATTCCAATTAATCTTTGGTTTTCAGCAATGTCATTAACTAACTTATTTTTTTCTACTTCCCTATGTTGTTGTGCTTTAAACTGAAGGTCAGCTTTTATGAAACCCTCATTATATCCTTCTATTTTTTTCTCAATGATTTTTATTTCTAAATTTAGTTTCTCGAATTCCTTCTCTTTGTCATTGTACTTATCTTCATAGACCTTTACATTTAAAGCTTTTTTTCCCTTGTCCAATTGGATTTTCTCTTTATCATTTTCTAAACTCTGACTCTCAAGCTTATCTAATTCTTCCTTGTTTTTTTCAAGATTACTAAATTTCTTATTATTATTATCTCCAATAGTTATTTCCTTAGAAATTCTAATTATAGCCTGCTCTGTTTCTTTTACCCTTTGGTCCATATTCTTTTTTTCTTCTTTATCATCAGCAATAAATTCCTGGAACTTTCTCATTAACAACTCTATATTGGGACCCTCAGCATTAATTAACCTGAATAAATTCTCATCCTTTTCTTTGCAAATAAAACTCTTTATTTTATTTAATCTATCTCTTTGAACTTCTTTAATACCTCTTTCAAGTTTATTTGCTTTTTCTTTCATCTGGTTTTGAATACTCTGAAAAACTTCTGTTCCAAATATTTTTCTAAATATATCTTCTTTCTCTTCACTTTTTGCATTCAAAAGTCTCTTAAATTCACCCTGTGGTATCATCACTAATTGTTTAAATTGTTCTGTAGTTATGCCAAGGATATTTTCTATTTCTCTAGTTACTTGAGTTACTCCTGCCACTGTTTTATCCTTTGAAAGCTTAATCTCCGCACTTGGTTTACTTTCAATAAACCCTTCGCCTCTTTGTTTTGGCTTTATATAGGCAGGTGTTCTTTTTACATAATACTCCTTGCCTCTTAAGGAAAACCAAAGTTCAACCTCCGTAGGGGTTTGAGGATCTGCAAAGTCACTTCTTAGTGATTTTGTCTCCCTGTCACTACCACTTGCTTCCCCGTATAAAGCAAAGTTTATAGCATCAAATATTGTTGTTTTTCCTGCTCCTGTGTTCCCAGTAATAACGAACATACTTTTACCTTGTAGATTTTTTTCAAAATCTAGTTCTTGTCTCATAGCATAGGGTCCAAACCCTGTAATTACAAGCTTTTGTAACTTCATTACACCTCTCCCCCTTTCTCAATCTTTTCAATAATCTTAATTATCACTTCAGTATCTTCCTCTGAACACTCTTCACCGGTTATATCCTCATAAAAATTATCAAAAAGACTTAGGCTAGATTTTTCTTTTACATTAATAGCCACAGTTCTAGTATTATTTGTTTTTAGTCTATCTTGCCGCACTAATTCCATAACGTTTGGATAAACACTTCTTAGCTTTGCCATTGGATCTAAAAGTTCTCCCGTATCTGTTAGTATTGCCTTTATATAGTCCTCTTTATTTTCTAATGTGCTAACGTCCTCCCGCATTAAGTCCTTTAGCTCTCCCGTAATAATTCTAAAATCTCTTCTTGGTTTAAACTCATGAAAATCTATTTCCACTTCTCCCTCATGATTTAAATCTACTATAGTTATTCCTTTTTT
>JACMJL010000285.1 GCA_014380625.1 Clostridiaceae bacterium | reverse complement strand
TGCACTCTATCAAAAGTAGGGTTCTTCCTTACTTGGTATGCTAAACTAACACTTAAAATGCCAAGTAAGCAAACATCTATTTTTGTAATTTTCAAAATTTCTAAACCCATACGCCGAACGTTTTATTAACTTAAGCTTGTTATTTACACCCTCAACAACACCACTTGTTGTCCTATTATCAAAATAAGCAATTATCTCATCAAGCCAATTGGTAATAGTATTTACAGTGGCACTAAAATATTGTTTTGCTCTTTGCTGCCAGATCCCAATTCTCAACAATCCCCTCAACCAATTAGTTTTTCTGTTTTCAAATATTTTTCGGAATTTTTCTTTTAATTTATGCATTATTGCGCTCCGAGGACACAGTTTTTTAACTGACATTAACTTGCTCTTTTGCTTTTCTTTTAAACTCTCTTCATTCTTTAGTAACGCATATTTACTGCCATTTATTTCCTCTAATATTTCTTTATATTCTGCTATTTTTTGAGGCGATTTGATTTTTTTACTTAAATCTCTTACTTGCCTTCTTTCACGCTTTCTTTCTGTGTCTAACTCATTGTTGACTTGTACCATTACATGAAATCTGTCCGCTACTACTTGAACATTTGGCATAAGTTTTTTTACTAGGGTCTTGTAACCTTTCCACAAATCTATACTTACTTCTTCTATTTGTTCTAAAATCTCTGAACCCCATGAATTAAGGACTGGCTCGATTTCTGCTTGTGTTCTTCCTTTGACTATTGTAATTAATTTAGATGTTTCTAAATCTATTAATACGGCACAGTAATTTCCTTGACCTTTAATTAACGCTATTTCATCAATTCCTAGCTTTTTTAATCCTGATGGTTTTGACGATAATTCTCGTGAGGCATCTGACAACATTCTTTCTATTTCTTCTGTTGTTACTACTCCTTGTTTTGCTACACTATGGATATCACTTAATAAGACCGATTTGATAATTGTATTTCCTACTCGTTTTGTATAAGTTCTTCGGTTGTTTACAAAGTCCAATTTTTCGCTAAATGGTTTGCCACATTTTTTACATTTAAACTGTCGTCTGTTTATTTCTAAGAATACTGGCTTTTCTCCCCATGATAAATCTTTTACTACGTATCTATGGTTTTGATGTAATCTATTACTTTTTGTTCCGCAATGATGACAATGACTTTCTTTATGGATTGACTCCACCTGTAATATTATTCCAATTCCCGGTACTTGACTCATTTGAGTTACTTTAATTCCTTGTATATTCAGAAGCTCTGTTAGAACTTTAGTACCCTTTTTTGTGCTCATGACTATAATTTGCTCCCCAAAACTCTGGTGACTATTTATAGTTAACAATCAAACTAGCTTAAATGTCAAGCCTGACAAGGACTTGATTTGCATTTTGACATATTTGTTCAATTGATTTTACTGATTTAGCTATTGATTTAGCATAGTAAGTAAGGAAGAACCAGTTTTTTGGGCAGCCATTGCTGGAATTAATAAATCTTCCAAGTGATTCGCGAGCGCTTCATTTTCTACTTGGGGACGATTTTTTTTCTTTGCATGATCTCGGTTGATTCGTTTTTTGCG
>JACMJL010000284.1 GCA_014380625.1 Clostridiaceae bacterium | reverse complement strand
TAGGTTGTTGCCAGGTCAAGACTCATATTTTTGAAAAACGTTCCGAGATAGCTCAGTCGGTAGAGCATTCGGCTGTTAACCGAAGTGTCCAGGGTTCGAGCCCCTGTCTTGGAGCCATATTTTTAATAATTATAAGATTACATAACTGTAGTCTTTTTTATTTTTTGAGTAAATAATGTTTATTCCATAAATCCTAACTTATGGAGAATGATACCTAATAAGGTGGAGATGAATATAATGTCAAACTATTTTGAAAATTTTATTTATTTAAAGAGGAAATTTATGATTTTAAGAGAATATTAATATTAAGCATAAACTTATTTAGGAGGTAGCGCACATGAAGGATTATCAAACTAAAAATTTAAGGAATGTTGGTATAGTTGGACATAGTGGATCTGGAAAAACAACCCTTACTGAATCGGTATTGTTTTATACTAAAACTACAGATAGGTTTGGAAAAGTTGAAGAAGGAAATACTGTAAGTGACTATGATTCAGAAGAGAGAAAGAGAAAAATTTCAGTTTCAACTACGGTTGAACCTTGTGAATGGGAGCATATAAAACTAAATTTAGTTGATATGCCGGGATATTTTGATTTTATTGGTGAAGAAATTCAGGGATTAAGAGCTGTAGATGTTGCTTTAGTTGTTGTTTCTTCTGTTTCTGGAATAAAAGTAGGAACAGAGAAAGCTTGGAGTTATGTAAATAAGAATAATTTACCTAGGGCCTTTTTTATAAGCAAGTTAGATAGGGAAAATAGTAGTTATGAGAAGGTATTAACACAATTAAAAGAAAAGTTTGGAGTATCTGTTGTCCCAATTCAGTATCCTATTGGAACTGAAACTAACTTTAAAGGTGTTATAAATGTTATATCAAGGAGAGCGAGAATACACAATGATAAAACAGGTAAAATGGAAGATACTGATATCCCAGCAGATTTATTAGAAAAAGTAGATGAATGTAAAAAGATGATAGTAGAGGCTGTTGCAGAAACTGATGAAGTATTACTAGATAAGTATATTTTGGAGGGAACACTAAGTGAAGAAGAAATATACAATGGACTAATAAATGGGTGCACAAGTGGTGATATAGCTCCTGTAATGTGTGGCTCCGCACTTATGGAAATAGGTATGGAGACATTACTAGAAGATATTGAGGAATGTTTTCCTTCTCCAGATAAAATAAGACCACATAAAGCCATTGACGTTAAAAGCAAAAAAGATATAGAGGTTAAAGTAAGTATGGATGGAGCATTTTCTGCGTTAGTATTTAAAACAATAGCAGATCCATTCGTAGGAAAACTTTCGATTTTTAGAGTTATGACCGGAAAGGCTAAATCGGATACTATAGTATACAATGCAAATAAGGAAAAACAGGAAAAGTTTGGAAATATGTATTTTTTAAGAGGGAAGCAGCAGTTTTTAGTAAGTGAAATAATTGCGGGAGACATAGGTGCAGTAGCAAAGCTTCAATTTACTTGTACAGGGGATACCTTATGCGAGTTAGCAAATCCTATTATATATGAGGAAATAATTTTCCCTAAACCATCTATATCTATGTCTGTAATGCCTAAAAGTAAAGGTGATGAAGATAAGATATCAGCTGGATTAACAAAATTACTTGAAGAGGATCCAACTTTTAAAATTTCTAGAGATTTAGAAAATGCAGAAACAATTATTTCAGGCATTGGAGAAACTCATTTAGAGGTAATTGCTAGCAAACTTAAAAATAAGTTTGGTGCAGAGGTACTGCTAGCAACACCTAAAGTTCCATATAGGGAGACTATTAGAAACACTGTAGATGTTCAGGGAAAACATAAAAAACAATCTGGTGGTCATGGTCAGTACGGTGATATTTGGGTTAAATTCGAACCCAGAACTAATGGCGACGAATTGGAATTTGTTGATGCAGTGGTAGGTGGTGTAGTTCCTCGTCAGTATATTCCAGCGGTTGAAAAAGGATTAAGGGAATGTATACATCATGGTGTTCTTGCAGGATATCCAGTGATACGACTGAAGGCTACCCTTCATGATGGCTCATATCATGCAGTTGACTCTTCTGAAATGGCATTTAAGATGGCAGCTTCTATGGCTTTCAAAAAAGGGTTGGAGTCAGCTCAATCCATAATATTAGAACCTATTATGCATGTTGAGGTAACAGTTTCAGATGAGTATATGGGTGATATTATTGGTGATATAAATAAAAAAAGAGGAAAGGTCTTAGGTATGGAACCGGAAGATGGCTTACAAAAGGTTATAGCGGATGTACCTGAAGCTGAAATGTTTAAATATGCTACTGATCTAAAATCTATGACAGGAGCAAGAGGCAGCTTCACTATGAGCTTTAAAAGATATGAAGAAGTGCCTACCTTTGAAGCTCAAAAGATAATTCAAGCTGCTAAAAAGAGTAAAGAAGAATAAGTGTAGTAAAAAGATAGGCTGTTTTTATACAACCTATCTTTTTTTTTATTTAATAAAATAGATAATTGGTGATTATATAGCTGTTGAAATCTATTAAATTAATTGTATAAAATTTAGTATATAAATAAATACTAGATTATATGAAATGATCCTTAAGGCTTAAAAAAGTAGAGGGGAATAAGATGTCACAATATGATTTAAAAATAATAGGTCAAATACAAGACGATGAATATTTAAATCTGAAGAGGTATATTGATATATTATGCGAGGATGATAGACTTACTGTTACCATTAAAGATAGTAAAGAAAACAGTGTTAATGAATTTTCTAAAATATTGGACCAAAACCAATTAATTAAAGTCACTGAGACTATATTTGCGGATGAAACATATAAAACCACATATAAAAGAAAAAAATAAAGTTTTTTAGCTGTATATTTAATTGTTTATGATATAATAAATTGATTGTTTATAATGCTTAAAATGCTTAAGGAGTGGAATATGATGAAGAAAAATTGTGTAATAGGGATAGATATGGGAGGAACAAAGATAAGTACAGCTTTGGCTGATTTAAATGGTAGTGTATTAAGCCAGTGTACGATTCCTACTAATGCCTTTGAAGGGGAAGAAGCAGTATTAAATAGAATTATTAGTACAATAGAGACAGTACTAAAAGAGGCAGGCAAAACTCCTGTAAATGTAAAGACTATTGGAATAGGTTCGCCTGGACCTCTAGACTCTAAAAATGGAATAATTCTAACTACGCCAAATTTACCCTTTGAAAATTTTAATTTAGTTGAGCCAATTGAAAATAAATATAATGTACCAACTTATCTTGATAACGATGCAAATGTTGCAGCCATAGGAGAATATATGCTTGGTGAAGGCAGAGGTACTCAGAATATGTTATATGTAACTGTTAGTACTGGCATAGGTGGTGGAGCTATATTAGATGGTAAGATCTATAGAGGGAATACTTCAAACGCTTTAGAAGTTGGACATATGACTATCGTACAAAATGGGAAAAGATGTAATTGTGGTAATTATGGTTGCGCTGAGGCTCATGCATCAGGGACTGCAATTGGAAGACAGGGAAGAGAAGCTGTAGAAAGTGGAGCGGAAACATCTTTAAGTAATTACAGTAATGTAACCTCCTATGAAGTCTTTAAAGAAGCTGAAAAAGGAGATAGAATTTCAAAAGAAATACTAGATGAAAGTCTTAATTATCTAGGAATTTGTATAGCAAATTTAGTTGTGGTATTTGATCCTGAAGTAATTGTAATAGGTGGTGGAGTTTCAAAAGGTGGACAAATAGTTTTTGATAAAATAAGAGAAGTTGTAAACACAAGATGCTTTAAGTCTATGTCTGAATCCTGTAGAATAGTTCCCGCAGGATTGGGTGCTGATGCAGGAGTTTTAGGTGCTGTTGCACTTGCGATTATAGAAAGTAAATAAAAATGGGGTGCTTTTATTGAGAAGAAATCAATTGCTAAATATTGAAGATAGAATATATACATTTTCAAAAATTTATAATTCTATTATGACTTATTTTTCAGGTTGGCAAACAATATCGGATTTAAATGTTGATGAAATTTTTAAAGAATATCTAGGTCAAATTATTAAGGTCACAGATCGGTTTCAATTTGGATTATTAATGATGGAATTTTTAGCGAAATTTAGAAATGGTAATTGTAAATATTATGATAGTTTTATTATTGAAGAATATGGCTGCGAATTAGGTTTTAAACTTTCTTTTTATGATGGTAAATGGCTTGTGAGATTAAGCCAGATTGAGGGCCTGCAAAATTATGAAGTTGTATCAGAAATAGATGGAGAAGATATAGAAAGCTTTTTTCAAAGGCAGAATAAATATATTTGTTCGTTTAATGATAGGGAAGCAAAGACTAAATTTTCTTCTCACTCATTTTTGTTTCCATATAAATTTATTTTAACACTTGGAAGTGGAAAACGAGTTACTATTGATAGGAGTAACTTCAATTCACAGAAAGTAAAAGGTCAAACTGAAGGAATATGGATTAAAGAAGGTGAAGTTGCATATATACGAATTCCTTCTTTTGAAAATAAGGAATATGAAGATAAAGCAATTGAATTTATAGGTTTATTTAAGGAAGCTAAGTCAATTATTATTGATTTACGAGATAATGAGGGTGGGCTAATTCCTTATAAATTAATCCGTAATTTAATGGATAGACCCTACCGTTTCTGGTCGGAATCTACTCCAGTAAGCTTTGGTCTTTTTAAAAATTATGGAGAACAAGCTTTTAAAGAGGAAGAGGAAAGCGCATCAAGTATTTGGAGATGCTTTGAGCAATCAAGTTTAATGTGGCCTGCTTTTCAAGAAAACAATTTTAATAATATATATAAGGGTAAATTAAGTTTGCTTGTTGATGTAACATGCTCTTATAATTGCGAGGATTTCATTATACCTTTTAAAGATAATAAAAGAGGTACAATTTTAGGGGAGAAAACCATGGGATGTACTGGATTTCCTTATAAAATTGACTTTCAAAATGGAATAAAGGTAAATATTTCTTCTAAGAAACCATTTTTCCCAGAAGGTTCCGCCTTCGAAGGTGTGGGAATTTCGCCGGATATTGGTATACATTTAACTATAGAAGATTTAAAGGCTAGCAGAGATGCAGTACTTATGGAAGCAATACGAATGACTTCTATGTTCATTAGATAGAAAAAAAGGGACTATCTCAAAGTTTTGAGATAGTCCCTTTTTTAACTTAATTTACTTTTTAATTTATTAAAACGTTTTTCGTCAACAAAAGGTGCAAAAAATTCAAAGCTCTTTTCATAACCACAGCTTGAACAAATACAATCACATACATCGTAAGGAACTCCATCTATAATTTCAACCTCTAACACCTGGGCAAGGTAATGGCCGCCACATATTTCACAGTGAGTATCATTTATAACTGAAAACTCACTTTCTATATATTTCATAATATCATTTAAAATCATTGTTATCCTCCGTTTGTAATTTAAAATACAATTTAAATGGTAACACTTGTTTAACTTATTTGCAATACTATATAAAGCTAATCATATATATAGTTAAGGTATCTTTAGAACAATAGCATTAGATACTTAAGTTAAATAAATATAAGGGGGTAAGGTTATGATTAATTATATTTGGTTTCTTATTTTAGGAATAGGCACTATAGTTGGACTATTAACTGGTAGGGCAGATTCTATCTCAAAGATGTTTACCTCTGCTTCAAGCAGTACTGTTCAATTACTAATAGAAATTACAGGTTCAATGTGCTTGTGGTCAGGAGTTATGAAAGTTGCTCAAAAAAGTGGACTTACAGATAAAATTGCAATTGTGCTTAGACCAATTTTAAGGTTTTTATTTAAAGCAGAAGGGAGAAATGAAAAAGCATTAGGTTTTATAATAATGAATATTACAGCAAATATGATGGGGATATCCAATGCAGCCACACCATTTGGCATAAAGGCTATGGAAGAAATGCAAAAGTATAATAATAAAAAAGATACAGCCAGTAATGATATGGTCCTATTTCTTGTTTTAAATGCTGCTTGTATTCAGTTTGTACCAACAACTATACTTTCCTTTAGAGCAGCCTGTAATTCTAAAAATCCAGGAGAAATAATAATTCCTGCAATAATTACTACAAGTATAGCTGCATTAGTTGGAGTAATAACCTGCAAACTATTACAAAAGGACTTTTAGGGGGTAAAAACGATTATGATGATTGCAATTATTCCTCTTATAATTTTATTTGTAATATGTTATGGAATGATAAAGGGTATTAAGGTATACGATTGTTTTGTGGAGGGTGCAAAAGAGGGACTAACTGTTTGTTATAAGATTTTCCCCTATTTACTTGCAATGATTGTAGCTGTTAGTGTGTTTAGGGAATCTAAGTCCTTAGATTTTATTATGATTTTGCTTAGCCCAATGGTTAAACTAATTGGATTACCAGCTGAGTTAATTCCATTAGTGTTAATTAAGCCTTTATCCGGAAGTGGGGCATTAGGCATATATATGGAGATTATAAAAAACTATGGTCCGGATACATACATAGGGAGAGTAGCTTCTATTATAATGGGTTCTACTGAAACAATTTTTTATACAATAACTATATATTATGGGGCAGTAGGAATTAAAAAAATAAGACATACGCTTTGGTCGGCTATTATAGCAGATTTAGTAGCTATTATTATGGCTGTTACACTGGCTAGGATAATGTTTTCATAAATAGTAAATTCCACATTGTAAAAGTTATGCTTGACAGTAATAGTGCTATAGAATATTATAATAGTGAAATACAATGATGGGAAGAGTAGTATATGAGGGTTTTAAAAGAGAGCTAGGTTAGGTGAAAGCTAGCAAAACATTAGTATATGAACATGGTCTCTGAGTATATTGTATGAAATTAAGTAATACAATACGGTAGCAACCGATATATTGCAAGGTGATGATAGTCACCTATAAAGATCCTTATTGTGAAATAGGGATGAATTAGAGTGGTACAACGTTAGTTACGTCTCTATGTGGAATTAATTCTACATAGAGATTTTTTTGTATTTCAAAATAGTATTATTTTTATATCTTGTGAGAGATTAATATGGAGGAGGAATTTAAATGGAAAAGAAAACTTATTACATCACAACCCCGATTTATTATCCATCTGCAAATCTACATATCGGAAACACCTATACTACTGTTGCAGCGGATGCAATCGCTAGATTTAAAAGACTAACTGGATTTGAGGTAATGTTTTTAACTGGTAGCGATGAACATGGTCAAAAAATACAAAGAATTGCTGAAGAAAAGGGTGTTACCCCAAAAGCTTATGTAGATGAAATTGTGGCTGGAATAAAGGATTTATGGAAACTTATGGACATAAGTTATGATAAGTTTATAAGAACTACGGATGAGTATCATAAAGAAGCGGTTCAAAAGATGGTTACACAATTATTCGACCAAGGAGATATCTATAAAGGTGCTTATGAAGGCTGGTATTGTACACCTGATGAGTCCTTTTGGACAGAAACTCAATTAGTTGATGGAAAGTGTCCTGATTGTGGAAGAGCTGTTGAAAGAACAAAGGAAGAAGCTTATTTCTTTAAAATGTCAAAATATGCAGATAGATTAATTGAGTATATTGAAGCACATCCTCATTTTATACAACCAGAATCCAGAAAAAATGAGATGCTTAATAATTTCTTAAGACCCGGACTACAGGATTTATGTATATCAAGATCTACTTTTTCCTGGGGAATACCTTTAGAATTTGATCCTAAACATGTTATTTATGTATGGATTGATGCACTTTCAAATTATATAACTGCATTAGGCTATGGTCAACAAGATAATGAGATGTTTAAAAAATTTTGGCCTGCAGATGTGCATTTAGTAGGTAAAGATATATTGAGGTTTCATACTATATATTGGCCTATTATGTTAATGGCTTTAGAATTACCACTTCCTAAACAGGTATTTGGGCATGGTTGGTTATTATCAGATAGTGGAAAGATGTCTAAATCAAAAGGGAATATAGTTGACCCAATAGTGCTTGTAAATCATTTTGGAGTGGATGCTGTTAGATATTTCCTATTAAGAGGAATACCCTTTGGTTCAGATGGGTTGTTTAGCAATGAAATTTTTATTAAGAAAATAAATTCTGATCTTGCAAATGATTTAGGGAATTTGGTATCAAGAACAGTTGCCATGATTGAGAAGTATTTTGATGGAGTTATACAACCTCCAACAGCTAAAGAGGAAATAGATAATGAGTTAATAAGTTTGGCACTAAATCTTCCTAAAGAAGTTGAAAGAGCAATTGAGGATCTTAGAATTCCAGAAGCCTTAGACAAAATATGGGATTTAGTCGGAAGATCTAATAAGTATATTGATGAAACTACCCCTTGGATACTTGCTAAGGATGAGGAAAAGAAAGAAAGATTAGGAACTGTTCTTTATAACCTATCAGAAAGCTTAAGATTCGTTGCTGTAATTTTAACTGCATTTTTACCTCAGACTAGTGAAAAAATTGTTGAACAGCTTAACATTGAGGTTACAAGTTGGGATAGTATTGCCTCTTTTGACGGTACAAGAGCTGGCTCCAAAGTAAAAAAGGGAGAGGTTATGTTTCCAAGAATTGATGTGGAAGCAAAACTTGAAGAGTTGGATAAGTTAAGACAAACGCTAGTAGTAGAAAATATAAAACCAACTATGGAGCCATTGAAAAAAGAAATAACCATAGAAGATTTTGAGAAAATTGATTTAAGAGTAGTAAAAGTTATTTCCTGTGAGCCTGTAAAAGGAGCTAAAAAGCTATTAAAGCTTAAAGTAGATTTAGGTGGAGAAGAAAGACAGGTAATTTCAGGAGTAGCTCAGTATTATAAACCTGAAGAACTAGTTGGTAAATTTCTAATTATTGTGGCTAATTTAAAACCTGTTACCTTACGAGGAGAACTATCTCAGGGTATGATAATTGCCGCCGCAAATGAAGATGAGAATAAACTTATGGCAGTTACTATTGTTGGAGAACTTCCAACAGGTAGTGGAGTAAGGTAATTAGATGTTTTAAAGGCACTTTACTAAACGTAAAGTGCCTTTAGCTTACAAGAATAATCATTAAGCTTTTGTTACATTAACAGCTTGATCACCATTCTTACCTTTGGTAAGTTCAAATTGTACATCTTCACCTTCTTGAAGGGATTTATAACCTTCGCTAATTACTCCTGAGTAATGGACAAAAACGTCATTACCCTCTTCCGTTACAATGAAACCATATCCCTTTTGTGCATTAAACCATTTTACTTTTCCAATCAATTTGAATACCTGGTTTCTAAAATCATAACAAAATGATTTTTCACATTTCTAATGCGGTGGCATCACAGGATTCATCCACTCAGGTTAATACTTGCGTATTAAAACTCCGCAAACTTTCGTAAGCCTTGAATATCAATGGTATTCAAGTACAACAGAGTTAAAGCTGTTAGCTCTCCCTATAAAAAGTAATTTATTACATGCCCGACTTTCACTATGTGTCTTTGCGACATATTTACTTTTCACATATAGATTATCCTATATATTGATTTTAATTCACAATATACCACAAAAACCAGTTTAACCTCCTTCCGATTTGTATTTATTTGTTTTATTTTGTTACTGTTATTCTAATCAGTTGTTACCTCCTATATTAAAAAATGAAATAAATCTAGGGTTAAATCTATTGGTAATAACTTTTCCAATTAAATTAATATTTATTCAAATTCCAATAAAATCTTTACTTTAGTGAGAAAAATAAAAATATGATATAATAACTAGTGTGTTTAATAGCTTCAAAACCCAAAATAGTAAAAAAGTATTGCCAGGGGGCTATATTTTTTAATGAAGATGGCAAGACTATAATAGAATATGAAAAAATGTATAGGAGGTGTTTTTTATGATTTTTGACTCTCATGCACATTATGATGATGAAGCGTTTGATGAAGATAGGGTTATGGTTTTAAAAGAATTAAAAGAAAACCATATTATTGGTGTATTAAACTGTGGTGCTTCCATTGAGGGAGCTAGGGCTTCAGTTAATCTAGCCAAAGAAAATGATTTTTTCTATGCGGCAGTTGGAATTCATCCAGAATTTGCAGATAAGTTTGATGACAGTATGCTTAAAGAACTTGAGGAACTAGCTGATTGTGAAAAGGTAAGAGCTATTGGTGAAATTGGACTAGACTATTTTCACGAAGAAAACCCTAGTAGGGAAATTCAAAAAAAAGTATTTAGAACTCAGATGCAATTAGCAAAAAAATTATCTCTACCAGTAGTTATTCATGATAGAGATGCACATGAGGATACATTAAATATTTTAAAGGAATTCCCTGAGGTTAAAGGAGTAGTTCATTGCTTTTCTGGAAGTGTTGAATTTGCAAGAGAATGTTTAAGAATTGGATATTATATAGGTATTACAGGAGTAGTTACTTTTAAAAATGCTAAGAAGGTTGTGGAGGTGGTCAAGGAAATTCCTATGGATAGATTACTGGTGGAAACAGACTGCCCATATATGGCTCCAGTTCCATACAGAGGTAAGAGAAATAGATCTGAATATATCGCTAACATTATAGAAACTATTTCAAGTATTCGTAGTATTTCTGTGGAAGAAGTACAAGATAATACTATAAAAAATGCTAGAGAGTTGCTAAAAATAAAATAATATGTTAATATAACTACAGGTTTTTTTTTATTTTTAAATAAAAGAGATAAATTCAAATTTTAGTACATATAATTTAATATATAAGAATATAATTAATTATCCCCCCAAAAATTAGACTGTCCATATTACAAACCGCACTTATATTTTTTTTTATTTTTTATGCATATGGATGCATTTTTCAATGTGTTATTTTAATACATTGAAACAGTCTAAATAATTAATGCCAAAGGAAACATGACTTTGATAATGAATTGGCTTCATGAGAGTTTACCTTGGTTAAAAGGGAGGTATTTTTATGTTGGAAAAGTTGAAAGGTGATTTTAAAAATTATTTTTCTAACGCTCCAAAGGCAGCATTTATTGTTATTTTATTCTCACTATGTGTTTCAGTAACAATAATAAATGCAAAGAAGACAATAGTAGTTGTTATAGACGGAAAGAGAACACAAATTACAACTTTTAGGAGCAGTTTGAATAGCGTATTAAGGGATAGCAATATTCAAGTTACTCAGAAAGACAGGGTCATGCCTAGAATCGAGAATCCTATTGAAAATGGGGACAAGATTTATATCAAAAAAGCCGTAGACGTATCTGTGGATGTCGATGGTCAAGAAATTAAACTAAAGTCTTCTGAAAAGAATATTTCAGAAATGCTTAAAGCAGAAAAAATCATTTTAAATAAAAATGATAAAATCTCACCATCTGAAGATAAAGAATTACAGGATGGATTGAAGATTGCTATTACAAGAGTAGATGAGAAGGTTGAATCAAAAATTCAATATTTAGATTATACTACTGTAATGAAAAATGATGATAGTTTAGAAAAGGGAACAACAAAAACCATTCAAGATGGTACCACAGGTAGTAAAGTATTATCTTATAAAGTTAACTATGAGAATGGCAAAGAAATATCAAGAAATCTTGTTGAAGAAACAGTTACACAAAAACCAGTGGACAAAATAGTTGCAGTGGGCACTTTGGGAGTAGTGAACTCCAATCGTGGGGAAAAGTTGCTTTATACAAATAGTATAAAAGTAAGAGCCACAGCATATTCTGCAAATTTTTCAAGTACTGGTAAGAATCCTGGCGATTTAGCCTTTGGGATTACTTCAACAGGAAAAAGAGCAAAAAGAACAGTGAGTGGATTTAGTTCTATAGCAGTAGACCCTAGAGTGATACCGCTTGGAACTAAATTATATATCCCCGGTTATGGCTGTGCCATTGCAGAAGATGTGGGAGGTGCAATCAAGGGTAATTCAATAGATGTGTACTTTGATACAGATTCCGAAGCATTAAAATGGGGAGTAAAATCCATATCAGTGTATATCCTAAAATAAGGAGCAATATGCTCCTTATTTTTTTCTTGACATTAATACGATAATGATTAAAAATTAGTTTATAATATAAAACTTGGAGGAAAAATGATTAAAGAAGTAATTGTAGTTGAAGGAAGAGATGATATTACTGCAGTAAAGAGAGCAGTTGATGCAGAAGTTATTGCAGTAGGTGGCTTTGGAATTAATTCTAAAGTGATTGAAAGGATACAGGAAGCACAAAGGAGACAAGGAGTAATAGTGTTAACAGATCCTGATTTTGCAGGAGAGAAGATAAGAAGAATAATATCTAAGAGGGTTAAGGATATTAAACATGCATATATTTCTCGTGCTGAAGGAAGTAAGGATGGCGACATTGGAGTTGAAAATGCTATTCCGGAAAGTATTATTAAAGCACTTAATAATGCTAAATGTCAAATCAAAGAAAAAAGAATAGAATTTAATATTAGTGATATGATTCAGAATAGACTAACAGGTGATAATCAAGCTAAAATACGAAGAGAAGCTTTAGGGAAATTACTTAGAATTGGATACTGTAACTCTTCACAATTTGTAACAAGGCTTAATAATTATGGCATATCTAAAGAAGAGTTTTTAAAAGCATTAGGAGAAATTGATAAAGGAAACAGAGGTGTTTAAGTGAATACTATTAATATAGATACAAAACAAATTGTAAGTAAATATGGTTTTAAATTTACCAAAAGTCTTGGGCAGAACTTTTTAACAGACGAGAGTGTACTTATGGATATAGTTAATGGTGCAGCAGTAAATGAAGAGGATATGGTTATTGAAATTGGACCAGGAATAGGAACCTTAACTAAAGTGCTTTTATCAAAAGCTAAAATGGTAAACGCAGTAGAACTTGATTCAAAGCTTATACCAATTTTAGAACAGGAGTTAAAAGAATATAGTAATTTTAAATTGATTCATGAAGATGCATTAAAAATTGATTATAATCAATTAATAGGGGACGAAAAATCTGTTAAAATTGTAGCTAACCTTCCTTATTATATTACAACTCCAATAATTTCACACTTATTGACAGGTGGGTATAATTTTAAGTCTTTAACAGTAATGATTCAAAAGGAAGTGGCTGAAAGGATAGCTTCTAAGGAGAATTGCAAAGCTTACGGGGCACTTTCGTTACTAGTTCAATATTATTGTGATGTTGAAGTAATTAGAAAAGTACCACCAACAAGTTTTATTCCACAACCAAAGGTAGATTCTCTAGTAATTAGGATGGATAAGCTTGATACTCCCAAAGTTCAACCTAAAAGCATAGAACTATTTTTTAGGATAATAAGAGAATCATTTAATATGAGAAGAAAGACTTTATGGAATTCTTTAAAGGGTTTAAAATTAAGTTCTGATAATATGACAGAGGCCTTTCAGGTTGCCGGAATAGATCCAGTTAGGCGTGGAGAAACACTGTCGATTTTTGAGTTTGCAACCTTGGCAGATTGTATTTACGATATCTTAGGAGAAAAGTAGTTAAAATTATTTTTTTTAACTATGTTCAGTTTTATTAAAGTCCCTCATATATTATAATGAATGAATTATTGGGGAGGGACGAGGATTTGACGACTAAAAAGAGTTATAGTCGCTATTTTATTATATTGCAGGAAGAAGCAAAGGGATATTCTTTAGCTTCTGACAAACTTCCTTCGGGATATGCAAAGTTTGAAATAAAGAATGATAAATGTAGAGTGACATACTATGTTCAAAATCTAAAAAAAGAAACTGGATCTTATCATATGATTTTAATATGTAATAAAAAAGATGTTAAAAAAATAATTAAGCTCGGAGAGTTGAACATAGATGATCATGGAAGAACGGAAGTAGTTTATGAATATAACAGTGCGGATATTGATACTAGTGGAGTTGGAGTTGAAAAGGTAGTAGGAGCAGCTATAGTTAAGTTTGCTGATGCTAACATAATTCCCGTTATGGTCGGGTTTATAACTGCTGAAACTCAAGAAGATTGGAAACATTATTCCGTATTCTCAAAGCGAGAAAGCCAATTAATAGAAGAACCTATTGTGGAAAAGAGTGAACCAGTGCTGAGCGAACCAATACAAGTACCTTTAGTGGAAGAGAAACAAGAGAGACAAGTAGAAATACAAGTAGAAAGACAAGTAGAAAGACAGGTACAAATACAAATAGAAGAGCAAGTAGACGTAGGGGAACAGGTTGAAACGATAATTCCTGTAGTGAATGACCCTATAATTAAAGATGAGGAACCTATAAAAGAAACATTAATTCAACAAGATAGAAAAGTAAGCGATGAAATACTAGAAGAAAAAAGTATCTTTGATTTCTATGAGGAAAATATTGAAAGTATAAAGCAAGATACCGAAAGAATAAAGGAAGATACTGAAAGAATAAAGTCAAATACAGAAAATGTAAAGAAAGATATTGAACGAGACATAGAAGAAATCAATAGAAAAAATGATTTTCCAAAGGGCGCAATTGGCAATTACTTTAAACTGGTTGCCAAAGGATTAGAAGAAGTAGATGGAGTCTGTAAAGAAATTAAAAGATGTAAATGGTATAAGGTTAATATTAACGATAAAAAGGATCTATGTGATGTTTCTGATTACAATAAGTATTCAGTAATATATTATCCTATGTATAGTTATTTTAAATATATAAAAAAATATAATCATATACTATTGGGGTATAAATACGATAATATAGGTAGAATGAAATATATTGTTTTTGCTATACCTGGAAAGCGATCTATAATTGAGCAACCCTTTGAAGGTAAATCTGGATTTGTGACATGGGTACCTTCAAAACCTGGAGAAGAAAGAGAAGAAAGTTTAGGATATTGGTTAATGTTTTATGATTTCAGAAACAGAACTATTGCCATCCCTATTAAAATGTAAAAAAAGCATACAATTTAAGTTAGCTTAAATTGTATGCTTTTTTAATATTTTATGGACAAACATCATATAGTTAATAATAGTCTATATAGTATGGGGGTAAATATAATGAAATTAATAATAATCGACAAAAAGAAAACCGGAGTTTTCATGATTATAGTGGGACTAATGCTTGTCTTATTTTGTTTGGAGGTTAACTTTGAAGGGAAGTTAAAGCTTACTTCATTAATTCAAAATAACATAAGTTCACTAAAACTCTATAATGTTACCGAAAAAAATATTACATATAAGCTGCCTGGAGAATGGGCAACACAGCAAGAAAAATTTTCTGGTGGAGAGTTAATCTACCATAATCGATTTATTTCTAATAAAGGGGACATACATGGTTATGTGGATGTGTGGAACTTGAGGCAAGATCTAAAGATTTTTTTAGAACAAAGCAGGGAGATATCTAAGAGCCAAAACATTATTAGTGGTTATAAGTTAGCAGATTTCTATTATAATGATAGAGATGGATTTAAAGTAGTATATAGTATGACAACAAAAGCTGGGGACAAGTACAAGGCATATGAGTATTTTATTAAATGTGATGAAAGTTTTATACGATTTGCATTTTATGTTAACCAAATTGAATTCAAGGAAAATATGCCAATGAACTTTGAAACCATTGTCAAAGCCGTTGACATAAGACAACAAAATTAAATTTGATTAAATATATTTAAAGTATTATAATTTAAAGGTGATAACAAAAGGGGCCAGGCTTCTCTTATTTAGTTGTAAAAGGTCATATTGTTTTAGGAACTTTAAGGCAAATGAAAGGGGATAATTATGCTGAAGAAAATGAGTTTAAGATTTTTGATTTTAATAGTAAGCTTTTTTTTGCTAACTGGATGTACAAGTATAAACAAACTTACAATAAAAAATCAAGATTTTGAATATCTTAAAAATGGAAATACTACAAAAATAAATATCAATAATACCAGGGATAAAGGCTTTAAATTTGTAATAACTGATGAAAGGGAAATAGCGAATATTTATGAATTACTTTCCACTGCACAATCGGTTAAAGAAAAATCTTCCCTTCAACCAGATTACGTTTTTGAACTTTATACAGAAGGTAATAAAATAAATAAGTTTTATTATATTGCAGGACTTGATGAAAAAGATCTCGGAAATTTTTACAGTGATGATAAAATATATAAAGTTTCAAAAACAGTTGATACTGATATAATAAGTAGTTTTTGGAGTACAAGGAGACCTAAAAATTTTAATAATGTATACTATGATTCTATCCTTGTAGCTATAGACAATTATAGGAAGAATGTTGATAAAACTGAACTAATAGGAATAAGTCTTAAGAATGATGTGGAAGTAGCTAAATTCATTCTTTCAGTAGATTTAGAACATTTTTCGAAGGAAATTAACGAAAAGGGATATAATGCTACAATCATTTCTGATTCTAATGTGAATTATGGAATAACTATGAACATAGAGACTAAAGGCTATAAGACTGATCTTATTAAAAATGAAGGTGTGTATAAGAGTATTCTTACTTTTATAAATAAAAAGGATAATAGTGAAAAAATATATTATGTTTTTGATAATTATAAGGATGGTAAATGGGATATTCGTGTAGATGCAGAAAAGAAACCAGCTGGGTTTTAGGGAGATTAAAGAAATATTAAATGTATAAGTATATAATTTATGGGAACAATACTAATATATTCATTAGGAGGTGTTTCGTTTGAAAGCTTATTTAGATAAAGATACGTGTATTTCTTGTGGACTTTGCCCTTCAATTTGTCCTGAGGTTTTTGAAATGCAGGATGATGGTAAAGCTGGAGTCTTTGATAGTGGTGACGCTGAACTTAAAGAGGTAGTGCCAGAAGAGTTTGTTGATTCTGTCAAGGAAGCAGCAGAGGCTTGCCCTGTAGCTGCAATTTCAACAGAGTAAAGTTTTATATATTCAATAAACTAACAGGTTAGAAAATGCCTTAAAATAATAATAATTGAAAATAAAAAAGACAATCCTCAATAAATTATGAGGATTGTCTTTTTTATTGTTAAAGCTGCCTTATAAACTAAAAAATTAGAAACCCAAATCAACTTTAAAAAAAGTTATTCATTCTGTCATTTTGTAGAGGGGATCTTTTAATAGGGATATCTACCGTTTCTCCTATTTTAATAGGGGTAGGTAAACGAGACAAACTAATATCCATTGTGGTTCCATCTTCAAAAGTTATAAAAGCATCAGTTCTATCCATATCTATTATTTTTCCTATCATATGCATTCTCCTTTTTTTATATATTATTAGCTAAAGGAGATATTTTATGCATTAATTTTTGAACATAATCTAATCATATAGGTCCATAAATACAATTTTAAATACATTCAGTGCCTCTTGAATTTTGGGCTTTAATAGATGTTTTTTATGATTGAATTCTATTAAACCTTCTTCAGTTAGCGTATAAATTTTTTGAACTCTCTTAGAAGGGTTATCCCAAGAACCAGTAATATAATTTCCTTTTTCAAGTTTAGTTAGAATTGGATAAATTCCACCTGTACTAGGTACCCATTGACCAACAGTTCGTTCACCGATTTTATGAGCAATATCATTTCCATTAGAAGGTCCTAAGCTAAGAATATATAGTACATAAAGTGGTAATAAACCCTTTGTAAAAACTTGCCCTACTGCGGCTTGTTCACTTTTAACTTTCGTTAGCTTTAAAAGGTTTTTTTTATATTCATTATAAAGGCGTTTCTCTTCTAATTTAATATCTATATTTTTAGAATTAATCAATTGAAACAGCCTCCTTAAAATTATGTTAATAATATTATATCATACAGAAATTAATTATCAATATTGATAGTTAGTTCATTAAAAACCTTAGATGTTTTCATCATTAGAAATTATGTTTAAGATTTCACCATAATAGATTGTATGATAATCATCATTTTTATAAGCTGAATCTTTAATAGATTTAGAAAGTAGATTAGGATCCATGTCTTGTTGATAAACAACCTTACACTCATAAACCATCTCGCACCCAACTATAGATGGAGTAGCTATTACTTGACCTTCTCTTAATGTTAAACCACTTTCAGTAATTTTATCCAAGTCCCTGCCTGATTTGCTTCCACACAAGGCTAATGCCTTCTTAAAGTTATCATTAAAAGGTACACTTACTGAAAACTCCTGTGATTTATCAATAATTTCATGTGTATATCTGCTTTTTCTAACTAGAATTGTAAATATTGGACGGTTCCACTCAAATCCAATATTTCCCCAACTAATAGTCATTGTGTTTGTGGTTTTATCATTTCGAGTAGTAAGAAAAGCACCTTGCTTATGAAGGTAATTCATTGTGTTTTCTAGATTTAACGTAAAAGACATATATATAACCTCCTAATTATTGAGTTGTAACTAAATGCTTGCGAGCTAAGCATTTAAGAATAATTATACTATAGTATAGGAGAATAGGATAATAAAAATTACTTTATACCTTGCTTTTCTAGATTTGTTTTATTTTTTTATTGATGATATATTTAAGTAGGTATTTAGGCTTGAATCAAGAGTTAGAATTAAAAAGTTGAGGTGAAATCATGATTTGGTATGATATCTTAATAAGACTTGCTTTAGCTATATTTGTTGGTGGACTAATAGGATATGAGCGGGAATATACAAACAGACCTGCAGGGTTTAGGACCCATATCTTGGTTTGTGTTGGGGCAACAGTTGCTACCATGGTAGAAATTAGTATGACCAATGACACGATTAAAATGATACTACAAAACCCTGCATTAGGTGCCGCAATAAGAACGGATATGGGCAGGTTTGGAGCTCAAGTTATAACTGGGATTGGATTTCTAGGAGCAGGAACTATATTACATGATAAAGGTTCAATAAAAGGATTAACAACTGCCGCAAGCATTTGGGGAGTTGCCTGTATAGGACTTGCAGTTGGCTCTGGTTATTATTTTTTATCTATTTCTTCAGCTATCAGTGTTTATATAGTTCTTGTTACCTTTAAAAAAATTGAATCAAGATATATAGATAAATTAAAAACTGTAAAATTAGAAATTAAATTCAAT
>JACMJL010000283.1 GCA_014380625.1 Clostridiaceae bacterium | reverse complement strand
TATTGCTACTTTCCTTGTTCATTAACAAGTACCCCCTTAATGTTTGATACTTATTATTTTAAACTAGGATTTCAGATGATTCTAGGCGTTAATTCTTTTACGCTTACTATATTTTTAATAATATTAAGATTATAAATTTTCAAACTTAGTGAAAGTTGTTACTATTTTGGAGATCTGCTACAATCAGTCAGAGTCTTTATCATCACAATTCAAATGTTCAATAGCTTTCATATGGAGCATGACTAATTCTTGCCTGATATTCATGGGTTTTTCTACAAAAACATCTGAACCAAATGATAATAGTAATGAAAACAACCAATCTCCCTCTTCCATTTCACAAGAAACTCTTAACTGTGTTTCATTTTCCCGTTTAATGAGAGAATGCTCGAATTGATCATAGACTTTGTGTGCCACATTATTATGAAATAGTAACTCTAAATGAGTCAATGCTTCCTGGTTAATATAATCATTTTCATAAGACTTAGGAATATCTTTATAAATGTTCACGTTCTGAGAAAGAGTTTCACAAAGTTTGATTCTTGTAAGCTTAAATAGCCTAAATGCTTGGCTAGCTTTACAATAACCAAACAAATACCAATCCTTATACTTGTACAATAGCCTAAGTGGATCGATAATACGTAAGCTTTCTTTACCCTTTGTGCTGATGTATTGGATTCGAACTGCCTTTTGGTATGTTATTGCACTTTTTAATTGAAATACCAATCCGTCTTTGCTATTCATTTTGCTCTGCCAGCTTGAGAAGTCAATCTCTATCCAATCTTGTGTATTAGAATTTTGTTTAAATAAAACAGATAGCTTTTTTAAAATAGCACCTTCGTCAAGATTTGGAACAGTACTTAAACAATGTAATGCAAAGAGGATATCATTCTGTTCTTCACTGGAAACAAAAGCTTTATCAAGTACATAGTTCTCCATTAGGTGAATTCCACCATTCTTTCCAGTGCTTGTATAGATAGGGATGCCTATAGTTGTTAACGCGTCCAGATCTCTATAAATCGTACGTACGGATACTTCGAAATTTTTAGCTAATTCGGTTGAAGTGGTTTTTCTTTTATCCAGCAATATCAGCAGAATTTCAAAAAGTCTTGTTGACTTCATAAATCTCACCGCATAGGTATTATAGCATGAAAAAATCATCACTATTTCTAATTTATTTTATTTTCAAAACCGTGACATTAGATGTCAGGGTATTGATGATATACTAAGAACAAATCAATAGCTTAACAAAGCATGAAAAGATATAAATAGTTTAATTGAGGGGAGATAATTGATTCATAATGAAAATTGATAATTTACTAGATTTAAAAACGAGAGAAGCTTTGCGTCTCTGGCTTCAAGGCAACTGCAGAACTGAGAAGTGTTGCTGGGTAGCGTTAAGTGTTACTCCCCGTCCGGATACTTTATTGTATTTGGATGTAGTAGAAGAAGCGTTGTGTTTTGGATGGATTGATGGCATTAAGAAGAAAACACTTGGGAATCAGCTTGTCCAAAGATTATCTCCCAGAACTGATAAAAGCTCATGGACTGAATTGAATAAGGAACGTGCTCGCCGTCTTGAAAAGCTTGGACTTATGGCTGATAAGGGAAGAGAGGTGTTGCCCAATATGAGCCGTGACTCTTTTATTATTGATATTCAAATAGAACAGAGGTTGAAAGAGGATGAACTGATTTATGAAAATTTCATCAAATTCCCAGAGTTATATAGAAGAATTCGAATAGATACAATCCAACAAGTTAAGAATCAACCAGAAGTCTTTCAAAAAAGATTGGATAAATTAATCCAATATACAAAAAATAATAAATTGTACGGTATATGGAGTGATAATGGACGACTTATCCATTACTAAATGAAGAATATGATTTTGCTGAAACCAAGAATATACTTATTGGGTTTACTAGTTTAAAAAAGAAAATTGTCAATAAATAGGAGGAGAATTTATATTTAACGAATTGAATATTAATTGGGTTGCTGTAGTAATTGCCACATTAGCGTTTTTTATGTTGGGTGGTATTTGGTTTACTGTGATTTTTAGTAAAGCTTATGCTTTTGCATTAGGCAAAGAGAATGCTCCAAAAGAAAAGCCTGCCCTGTTTTTTCTTCTTGGACCTTTAGTGGGGGATTTTGTGACGGTAATAGCACTTGATATCTTGATTTATGCATTCCATATCCAATCGATTTCGGATGCGATTATCTATATAATTAGACCCTGGACAGAAATGTGGAGGGTTTTCTTTTACCCAAAAGGATTATAAAGTGGTGCACCTTTTAGCAGAAATGCTATACAATGTAAGCCCACTGATTTCAGTGGGCTTCAACGTTTTTTGAAGGAAATAGAACAGGATTTTTTTGGGTTTTAAGCTCGGAGTTATGGACTTTTATTATTAAAATGCACCCACCTATGAATTTTGATTAGGTGGCAGACTGTCCGAAAACTTACAACAAAAATGAAGCTTTATTAGTGAAAATCACTTACTAATACCCCAAAAAACAAAAAAAATAAGTAAAAATGACAATGACAATTCAGCGATAACTTTCATATTACCTTTTAATAACAAATATGAGCTGTCACACCATCTCTTTATAGTACCAAAAGGATGCTCAACTATACATTTTCGCTATCTAAGTTTATTTTTATTTGGTACAAAACTTATTCTTACTTTCTTGTAGAATAGCAAATATTTTTAGGTTTACTGGATCTCTTCTCTTGTATATTCTGACTCATTGCAATCCTCCTTATCACATTTATCCATTTCCTTCATAAATTCGGTTATATTTTCATCTATCCACTTCAAGCGATCATTAAGCTTTGAAGCAGTAAAATTCTTATCTTTTGCATTAACTGCCTTAAACTTACTTCCATCAATAGCAATAAGCTCTTTAGTTTACAAATTCATTTCTAGGCATAGTTTAACAAAGGCTTTAAATACATTTTTAAGTGCCTTTGCATTATCTTTTCTAAAATCTACTATAGTTCTAAAATCCGGATAAAGCTTTTTTAAAAGCTACATTAGCTCAATATTCCTACGGCATTCAATCATTAGCTTTCTTGAGGAACGAATTTTATTAAAGTAACCGTAGATATATAGCTTTAGCAAATCTTTTGGGTTGTAAGCAGGTCTACCTTCTCTAAATGGCGTTGGTTTTATAAATGCAGCTTTCCCTAAATCTAAATTTTCGATAAAGACATAAATAAACTGTACTGGATTATTATCACTTATGTATTCATCAATTGTTTCTGGAAATGCTGTTACTTGCCCTCTATTTTGACCTACTATATATCTCATAATTACACCACCTAAAAATTACTTTTTATACATATATGTTTTTCGGACAGTCTGGTGGGTGCATTTTTCAGGTTGGGGTGTGCGCTTTTTAGAAAAAATATTTTAGGTTGGAGTTACATGTTTACATGCAGGTAGGAGTTATAAAAATATAAGGGTAAACTCAGAAACGAATTATAGTACATAAAGTTGAAGTATATTTATTTGACATATGATAAGCTGTGGTATAACGATAAATGTTATAATGCGACTATAGCAATACATTGACAGACGTGGTAATATGATTTATAGTAGTATTTATGGAGGTGATATAGTGGTGGACAGCAAAATTTCCTCGGATTTACTTAGAGGTCATACAGATACAATTATACTGAAACTATTGATGAGTGGGGATAAATATGGTTATGAAATATCGAAATTAATACATTCAAACTCAAGAGGTGAATATGAGCTAAAAGAGTCTACTATGTTTTCGAGCCTAAAGAGGCTAGAGAGTGACGGTGCAGTGACTTCGTACTGGGGTGACGAGAGTCAGGGAGGAAGAAGGAAATATTATAGGATTACCGAAAAAGGAAAAAGCATATATCATGGAAATAAAGACAATTGGGAAAACGCTAAGCGAATTCTAGACCAATTACTATAAAAGAAAGGTGGTAATTAAAATGAATGAGAAATTAATAAAGTATTTAGATGGAGTATTCTCACCTTATGAGGATTTGCATACGGTCAATGAAATGAAGGAAGAGCTACTTGTTGATTTACAGGAAAAACTAAAGGATTTTAAAAATCAAGGTTATGATGATGATGCAGCTTTACGTATGACCATAGATTCTATTGGAGATATAAAGGAGATTATGGAAAGTATCTCTGTCAAGACAAGAGAACTAAAGCAGATTGTGAGAAAGGATTTTTCAAAAATAAGCCTCCTGGATTCTGATTTAAAAGGGGTGATTGTACATGATAGTAAATTTGACTGTAGCGACTTGCAAAGATCAGATTTCAGCGGTTCAGACTTGACTGACAGTTCCTTTAAAGCCAGCGATTTAAGAAACGTAAAATTTGATGACGCTAATCTTACTGGAGCAAAATTTAATACGTCTGATCTGAGAAATGTAAGTTTTGATGGCGCAAATCTCACTAGAGCAAAATTAACTATGACTGACCTGAGAAATACAAGTTTTAAAAACTGTGTTCTAGAAAATACGTATTTTGACAGTTCGGAATTGTCCGGTGTATGCTTTGATAATCTAACGTTGATTGGTACAAATTTAGAAAAAAGTGCGTTAAAAGGGACATCTTTTAAAAATGCCGTTTTTAGAAATGTATCTTTTAAATATTCTGATGTAAAAAAAGCTATTTTTGATGGTGCTACAATGGATAAATTAACTTATGCTATTTTGAAAGGCAGCAAAGCTGACTTGACTAATGTAATAGTAATTTAGGGGATGAGATCATGCTTCAAACTGAAATAGTTATTTCTGTTAATGGACTTGAAAAGTCTTATAAGAACCTGAAACTGCTTAAAAATATCAATTTAAGTGTAAAAAGAGGAAGTGTATTTGCTCTTTTGGGCTCTAATGGCGCGAGCAAAACCACAACAATTAAAATACTGACTACTTTACTGAAGCCCGATAAAGGAAGTGCTCAGATCAGCAGCTTTGACGTTATTGGCCAACCTGATAAGGTGCGCGAAAAAATCAGCCTGACAGGACAGTTTGCTGGGTACTCCCTCCGTTATATTTCTTGATGAGCCATCCACAGGATTGGATCCGCAAGGCCGTCTGGCTATGCGGAAAATTATTAAAGACCTCACTAAAACAGGTATTACCGTGTTTCTAACTACGCAATATTTAGAAGAAGCAGATGAACTCGCCGATCAGATCGCGATCCTCAATGAAGGAAAAATTATGGCTGAGGGAACTGCGGCAGAATTAAAAAAGCAGTTTCCCAATAGACATATTGAGTTGAAATTCAGTAAAGAAAAAGAATTACAATCAGCCGATGATTTACTTAATGAATATAACAGGAGCTTGGACGGGGAGAATCTAACTCTTTCCATTAGCACAGACTGTAGTATCAAGCAAATTACGGATATTTTGAACCGACTTGAGAATGCAGGAGTATCTGTTACCGAATTTACGCATAAACTACCGACACTGGAGGCTGTATTCCATGACATGGGTAGCGGTTATGTTTGGTTTATTGGCAAATAGCGCTGAAGGTGCTGGGGTTTTTAGTTATATTTTGTTAGGACTTCTCTTTATAAGCTCTGGTTTTGCACCAACTAAAACCATGCCCAGGTTTATTCGTTCTCTGATGTTGAATGACTCTGTAGTAAACAATGCTTTTATTGCAGTTTTATGGTGCGTTGGTATTCTTATAGCTTCTTATATTATTGCTATGCAAATTTACAAACATAAGGGTATTGTAAGTCATGTTTAATGAATAACACCGGTTATCGGTGGTCATAATTTGGAAATTCTATGGACCTCCAAGGTGTTAGAGGGAAGGTCGTGAGCCTCTTCTACTCAATAAATTTAGAGTAACTTAATCAGCTCTTCTAACTCCTCAGATAAAACTTTTGCAAGCGTAAAATCAGTAGCTTTTAAAGCCAATTCTATTTTTGTTTCAACTAATTTTTTCTTTTGTTCAGTTTCTAAATAGTCTCTGTCAAAATGACTAGCATAAATCATCTTTCTAAATTTCCGCATACTCATTTTTCTAATTGTCTTATCTTCAATGATTAAAACATAATCCATACAGTTTACAATAGAATAGAAATCATGAGAAATCATTAAAATGGCACCTTTGTAGTTCTCTATGGCTTTTTCCAATGCTATTTGTGAATAGGTGTCTAAATGACTTGTGGGTTCATCAAGAAGCAATAGGGTTGCTTTACTTGCAGAGATTTTAGCCAATTGAAGTATATTTTTTTCTCCACCAGATAAAGAACCTATCTTTTGATTAACGATTTCTCCTTCAAAACCATAGTTTGAAATATATGATATAATCTCGTCATAAGTATTAAAACCAGCATCAAAGAACTCTTCAACTATGGTATTGGACTCATTTAGTGTTGTGCCTTGAAGTTGGGATAAATAAGCTACTTCAACCTGTTCAGTTAGCTCAATAGAAGCATGATTATTTTTAAAGATTTCTTGGAGTAAAGTGGTTTTTCCAGTACCATTTGAACCTACAATAGCTACTTTATCAGTAGATTTAATCTCAAAATTAACATTTTCTAGAAGCATTTCATCAAAGGCAACACTGTAATCATTAACTTTTAAAGCAATGGTTTCTTCCATTTCACCCAATCTAACTAAAGTGATATTAGGTTGTTTAATATCGACAAAAGGTGTTTTAATTCTACGCTTTTCTAATCTTTCTAGAATTTTAACTCTAGAATTTAGAGATTTCCCTCTAGCAGGGTCAGTATCCTCAGTTGCACGAAATCTTAGTTTTTTTATTAACTTCTCGTTTCTCTCAACTTCTTCGTTATCAGTAGCAGCTAGTTCTTGTAACTCAATTTTAGTTTGAAGTAATGAGAAGTTATAATCAATATAACCTCCATCAAACTCTTGGAGTTCCATGTTTTCAAGGTGCAGAATTTTGTTGAAACAATGATTTAATATATATCTGTTGTGAGTAATAATTAACATTGTTCCAATGCGAGAATTAATTAGATCTCTAAGAGCATTAAGGTTTTCAAAGTCTAGAAACACATCGGGTTCATCCATAATTATTAGGTCTGGACTATTTAGCATTTCCTTAATTACTTGAATAAGCTTGAATTCACCACCACTAAGTTCAGATATCATTTGATCTTTATACTTGATTAAGTTTGCTAGATTTAGGTTTTTATTAATGTTGTTTTCGAAATCATCCCCATTAATTGCATCAAATGCATCTAAAGTTTGTTGATATTTTTCTAGTAAAGAATCAATATCCGAAGATGTTTCCATTTCAGTACAAATAGATGTTATTTCATTTTGTAGTTTAATAAATTTTTCCCCTATATATTCGAAAACTGTAATCTCTTTTGTTTTGTCTAGTTGTGAGAATTGACTTACATACCCAATTCTACAATTTGGGGACATCTCTAATTCACCTTCGAACATATACTTTTCTGGATCCATAATTATATCTATAAGTGTACTTTTTCCGCTGCCATTTGTTCCTATAAAAGCACAATGTTGACCATCTTCTAAGGTAAAGGAAATGTTGTTATATAGTTCCTTTTGCGGAAATGAGTAGGACAAGTTATCAACTTTTATCATATTATTACCCCTCTTTATCACTAAAAAAGAGCCTATAAAAATAAGCTCTTCAATATATTCTCTTCTCAATTGCAATTTTGCACTTGTTTTTTGTATAGTAAAGACATTCTATTGAGTTTAACATTGATAGCATAACACTTTTTTACACTAAGTTCAATCATTTCATAGCAGCAACAAAAATTTTCTCGGTTTTTGTAAAGGGTCTGGTACTTGGAATGGAATGGCACCGGCCGCCTAATTATTTTCATCCCTTATACTTGTATTAATCCATAATTATTGTTATAAATTTTATGTGGCATAATATGGTATAATTATGATGAAAATTGAGGTGTTAAAAGATTTATATAATGGTATTAGATGAACATATTAATCGGTTTTTTAATAGCGCTGGATTATTATAAATTAAAATTTCTTATACAAAAGAGGAATTAAAAAATTTTCTTAAGGAAATAGTTAAAAAAGTATATATCAATGAGAATATAATGACACCTTATGTAAATAAGGACACTTCTCAACCGTAAAAATACATGCCTAACCGTATTTAATTTCAGTTTTTAATACAGCTTAAGCAAAATAAATACATTATGAGCAAAATCTAAATATAAGCATCTTTTTTAATCTATAATTTTATTATTAAATGAATTTAAAGGAGATGCTTTTTATGATATTTAAAAATGAAGGTTCTCGAAGAAAGTTTAGACTTAGTGTTGCAGTAATCTGCATCATAGGAGGAATACTCAGCCTCCCTGAAGGTGCACTGATGATTGGAGTAGGCTGTTTGTATGGATATAAGGGAATTAGGGGGTAAGCATTGTTATGTGTTTGGAGGTAATAAATCTTAGAAGTAGGTATATTAAAGAAAAGTATGTACTTGATGGTGTAACCTTTACTGCCCAAAAGGGTAAAGTAAATGCAATTCTAGGTATAAATGGTGCAGGTAAAACAACACTGCTTAATATTCTTGCAGGAATACACGAGAATTATGATGGAGAAATATTTATTGATGGTAAAAGAATTCATGAGGCAAGGAGTTTGGAGGTAAAAAGAAAGAAATTTTATATTGGAGACGAAGCTATACTTTTTGATGAGATGTCAGCGCTCCAATTCATTGAATATATTCATGTTATTTATAAAAGAAAGATTGATGAAGTTAGATTAAGGGAATTAGCAGAGGCGTTTAATTTTGAAAAATACTTATTTGAAGATTGTGGAAAGCTGTCTTTGGGAAACCGACAGAAGACATTACTGATTACAGCTCTACTAATTCAATGCGAAATACTTATTCTAGATGAGCCTCTTTTAGGACTTGATGTAATGGCTATAGAAAACTTTTATAAGGAGATACGAAACTATGCGAAGGAAGGAAGAATCGTAATTTTTTCAACTCACATTATCGAAGTGGTTAATAATATAAGCGACAAGGTATTTCTTTTAGATAAAGGGAGGATAAAGGAGAGCTTTGATGTAGGTGACCAGGTTAATATAAAGGCGAAGTTTTTTGAGGTGATAAATGATGATGGAGGTATTTAAAAGGGAATTAATATTTGAGTTTCCGAGAGCTAGAGGTAAAAAAAGTATAATTGCATTTATAGGTATTGGAACATTGTCCTATACCCTTTTACAAAACAGCCTTAGTGTGAATCAGCTATCTGTTATTTCTATAATGGCCGGGATATCAGCAATTAATTTTTATACTGCTGTTTTATATATGCTGTCAAAACTAAAAGGGAGATACATCAAGCTGTGGTATTCACTTCCAATAAATAAAAAGTCATATATAACTGTGCTGATTTTAATAAGTTATATAAAGTATTTTGTATTGAGACTGCTCCCTTTTGCATTAGCTATGATATATATATTAGTTACAAGGAAGGAGATGCATTTATTTAAATCTATTATGATACTTTTATTTTTAAGCACTGTAGCTTTTATTGCTACTACCGCTGGAGGTCTTTTAGCTATCCTAATAAACAAGACGAATAGATTCGAAGCAAAAGGTAAAAAAAGAGTATACGAATTTAATGTAAGGAGTTTGAGTATAAATTTGATTATACGGGAATGGCAAAGCTTCAGAAAGGACAGATTGCTTTTAATTAATCATATAGCTTTTGGCGCATTCTCCATATTTTTCATTTACAATGCCTCTATAAATGCAAATGGTATAAAAGCAACTTCACTGCTTGCTCTAAGCCTTATGTTTACTTCAAGTACGGCCTCCGTAAGTTATTCAAAAGATAAAGAAGTAATTAAGTTAATAAAAGTACTTCCTATTGAGCCTTCAAAAATTTTTATAGCCAAATATCTTTTCAATCTGCTTATAGCAATACCGGTTTATGCTTGCGGAGTTTTACTGGTAGGTAGATTTCAAGAAACCTTATTAGAAGATCTGATTATTTATTCCCTAGTTTCAGCTTTTCTTACTACTTTTATAAAATTATATGTAGATTATATAACACCAATCCTTGCGTGGCAGCACGTAAAGCAGATATTTGAGAATAAAAGAAAGTATGTTATCTGGACTATGGTAATCCTTATAACAGCGCCCTCTATATTTCTTGGGAGTATGAATATCTTTTTCGTAATAATCCTTCAAACTATATGCACAGTAGTCCTCACTGCAATTTATACCGCATATCAAAAAAAACAAATAATTATGATATAATGATTGTTATGGTAATATAATACTTATAAATAAAATAGGATAGTGTTAACTGAGCTATGAAAAAATCAAGTTAGAAGAGTTAGGAATTGAATTTAGCCTTAAAGAAATTAAATCTTGATTTTACCTATTAATAAAATATTGAAAGTTAGAATTTTTC
>JACMJL010000282.1 GCA_014380625.1 Clostridiaceae bacterium | reverse complement strand
CTTTTTGTCATCCTATAAAACAAGAAATCACTAAAAATCAAGTGAAAATCAAATGGTTTTTTAGTGATTTTCTTTAATTTATTCAAGAAAAAAAGGTGTCTCGTAAAATGATTTTTCAATCATTTTGAGACACCCCCTTTTAAGTTTTCTAAAAGTATTTTCAAATTTTCACCTGTTAAATTAACTGATCCTAATATACCATGTTTAGTATCTTGGCTTCCGATACCGTGATAATCGGATCCCGCAGTTATAATTTTATTCTTTTCTTTAGCGATACTTAAATATTTTTCAGTATCACCCTTTGAATTTAAGGGGTAAATACCTTCGATACCATCAAAGTCAAATTCTATTAGTTCTTCTATAGTGGATTTCTTTATTAGGGTTGGATGTGCAAGTATCAATAAAGCATTAACTTCTTTTAATATTTTAATTCCTTCAGTAATAGAAATGCTTTTATTAGGAACATAGGCAGGGCTATCTTTGCTTATAATATTGTTAAATAAATACTCCCAGCTATAATCATATCCAGCATTAATTATAGCCTGGGCAATATGTGGCCTTGCTATAACCCCTTTTGTATCCTTTATCAATTGCTGACCATCTATATTAATATCAAAATAGATTTTTAGATTATCTACAATTCTTTGTCCTCTCCAAGCCCTGTAATCATGCATCTCATTTAAAAAAACTTGAAATTTTTCACTTTTATAAGAATCGTCTCTAAAGTATCCAAGGATATGAATACTTTCTTCCTTGTGCAAGGTTGAAAATTCAATTCCTGGAATCACCTTAACTCCATATTTTTGACCAGCTATTATACCTTCGGATAAACCTTTTGTGGTGTCATGGTCAGTAATTGCAATTATATCTAAATTTTCTTGAGATGCCATCTTTACTAACTCAGAGGGCGTAAGTTTTCCGTCTGATGCAGTAGTATGCATATGGAAGTCTCCCTTTTTTAACATAAAACCCCTCCTTTTTTATAGTTAATTTATTATATTATAACAGAAGTTTAGCACAAATTTTATTTTTCATCTAATTTTTGATATAATATATAAATATTGAACTAAAGTTTGGAGTGTTGGTTATGATTAATGAAGATAAAATAAAAGAAACAGTTAAAATGATTATAGAGGCAGTTGGAGAAAATCCTAATAGAGAAGGATATAAGTTACCTATAACTTACTCAGTATAGGTAAGTAGTTATGAATCGAATAAGAAATATTATTGAAAATAAAAAGTACATTAGGTGTATTAAGAAAAATGAAAAAGGAGAAAAAAATAGAATTTATTGCAAACATACTTTAGAGCATTTTGTTGATACTGCTAGAATAGCCTATATAATAAGCCTTGAGAAGGGTTTAAATATCGATAAGGAGATTATATATGCTTCAGCCTTATTACACGATATAGGCAAATGGAAGCAGTATGAGAGTGGTATACCTCACGAGATTGCAAGTAGTGCTATTGCTAAGACTATACTTCTGGAATGTGATTTTAATAGTGAGGAAATTTCTTTAATTACGGAGGCAATAGATAACCATAGAACAAAAGTGGAAAACCCTTTTGATTTAAATGGGATCCTAGCTCTAGCGGATAAGTTATCTAGAAATTGCTTTTATTGCACGGTGAAAGGCAAATGCAATTGGAATGATGAAAAGAAAAATACATCTATATATTTTTAGGATGAGGGGTTGAAGTTGTGGAAATTGGTAAAAGTCATTTTGAAATAGGAAAAAGAACTTATGTAATGGGTATATTAAATCTAACGCCAGACTCTTTTTCCGATGGCGGCAAATGGAAGGGTATTGAAGCTGCTATATCCCATGCTAAGGTAATGATTCAGCAGGGTGCTGATATAATAGATATTGGAGGAGAATCCACCAGACCAAACCATGTGGTTGTAACAGAACAGGAAGAGATTAGTAGAGTAATCCCGGTAATTGAAGCTTTAAATAAGGAAATACAGGTACCAATTTCTATTGACACTTATAAAGGTAAGGTAGCAGAGTTAGCAATAATTGCGGGAGCCTCTTTAATAAATGACATATGGGGTTTTAAAAGGGATTCTTATATTTCAAAGGTTGCGGCAAAGTTCCAGGTGCCTTGTTGCTTAATGCATAATAGAGACAATATAATATATAATGATTTAATGGAAGATATATTAAGAGATCTTAAAGAGTCTGTAGAAATAGCAATAAAAGCAGGTGTAAAAAGGGAAAACATAATTTTGGATCCAGGCATAGGCTTTGGAAAGACTTATGATCAGAATTTGGAAGTTATGCAAAAGTTAGAGTATTTAAATACTCTAGGATGTTCAATTTTGCTCGGAACCTCAAGAAAATCTATGATTGGGAATACATTAAATTTACCTGTGGAAGACAGGGTTGAGGGTACAATAGCGACAACTGTTATGGGTATAGTAAAAGGTTGCGATTTTGTTAGAGTTCATGATGTGCTAGAAAATAAAAGAGCCTGTACTATGACAGATGCAATTTATAGACGAAATTTTTAAAAAGGGTGGTACAGACAATTGGATAAAATTATTATAAAAGATTTAGAGGTCTATGCATATCATGGGGTTAATCAACAAGAGAAGGATATGGGGCAAAAATTTTTAGTTTCTCTTGAGCTCTATTTGGATTTAAAAGAAGCAGGGGAAAGCGATGACCTAAATAAAACTATAAGTTACGCAGCTGTTTGTTCTGATATAAGCGAAGAACTTAGAAAAAGCAAGTATGATTTAATAGAGAAAGTAGCGGAAGAGACAGCCTCCTTTATACTTTTAAAATATAATTCAGTAAAAGGGGTAAAAATTTTAATAAAGAAGCCCTGGGCGCCCATAGGAAAATCTTTAGACTATGCTGGAGTTGAAATTGAAAGATTTTGGCATACTGTATTTATTGCAATAGGTTCTAATTTGGGAAATAAAGAAGAAAATTTAAGAAATTCTATAAAAAGGATAGGGGAACATAAGGCTATAGAAGTTACTAGGATTTCCACCTTTGTTGAAACTGAGCCTGTAGGATACTTAGACCAGGATAAATTTTTAAATGGAGTTATCCAGGTTAAAACTCTTTTAACACCAAAACAATTAATTAAATATTTACTTAATATAGAATTAGAGTTAAAGAGAGAGAGAACAATAAAATGGGGTCCGAGAACTATAGACTTAGACGTTTTACTATATGATGATATTATTACCTGGGATGAAGAAATAATTATTCCACATCCTCGTATGCATGAAAGATTATTTGTGCTTAAGCCGCTTTCAGAAATAGCACCCTATGCTATACATCCTCTTTTAAATAAGAGAATAATAAGTTTGCTTGAGGAATTATAGAAAAAGATAATTCTTGCGATATACAAATGGAAGGATGACATTAATGAAAAAAGTATTAATTACAGGAGCAAAGGGTTTTTTTGCCTCCAGATTTATAGAATTTTATAAAAGACAATATAATATTATTGCTTTAGCTCATAATGATTTGGATATAACCGATAAAAAGAGAACTATAGAAGTTATTAAGGGTATTAATCCAGATTATTTAGTGCATGCAGCCGCAATATCTGATACTGGTTTATGTGAAAGAAATCCTGAACTATCTCTCAATGTAAATGTTAAGGGATCTATAAATATTGCTAAGGCCTGTTATGAAACTAGGACAAAAATGATTTTTCTTAGTTCGGACCAAGTTTATAATGGTAACAAGGACAGTGGACCCTATGATGAAATATCTATACCAATTTCTAATAATGTATATGGGAAACATAAATTAGAGGCAGAAAAAAACATATTAGAGCTTTTAGATGATGCAGTTATTTTAAGGTTAACTTGGCTTTATGGTTTACCAGAAAGAAATAAAAAAGTTAGTTCCAATATATTATGGAATATTATTAAAACTTGCATGAAGAATGAAGCAATTAAGTTACCAGCAAATGAGTATAGAGGAATAACTTACGTAAATGACTTAATTAGTAACTTTCAAAATTTTTTTAAGTTACCTGGTGGAGTTTACAATGCAGGAAGTGAAAATAATCTTAGCACTTATGAAATTGGAGAAATTGTATTTAGAGAATTAGGTTTAGAACATAGGGTAAAAGATTTATTAATAAGGGATATAGAAAACTATAAGGAACATAAGAGAGATTTAAGAATAAGCAATGGAAACCTTAGAGAACATAATATTTATTTCGATGAAACTAAAAGGTCTATTGCTAAGTGTATTAAAGAATATTCCTTTCAGGTTTTATAGTATTTGTTAAATTAAGGGGGAAAAAGTGGAGAAAGAATTAATAATATATAAAACAAAAGAATATATAAGAGCAAGGATGGAGGGTGAGGCAACGGGACATGATTGGTGGCATGTCCTTAGGGTTTATAAAACGTCTAAATATATTGGGGAAAAAGAAAATGCAGATATGTTCATTGTTGAACTGGCTGCCTTATTGCATGATATCTCTGATTGGAAATTTAATAATGGTAATAGTGATATAGGTGTTAAATTAGCTAGTGAATGGCTAAAGACTTTAGAGGTAGAGGCTGGCGTAATCTCTCAAGTAGCAAATATAATTGGAACACTTTCCTTTAAAGGGGGAACCGTTAGCTCCTTTCAACAAACCATTGAAGGTAGGGTGGTTCAAGATGCAGATAGATTGGATGCCATTGGAGCAATAGGAATAGCAAGGACCTTTGCATATGGAGGGTATAAAGGGAGAGAAATCTATAACCCTGATATTAAAGCTGAAATCTATAAAAGTTTTGATGAATATAAAAGTAAGGATGGAACAACTATAAACCATTTTTATGAAAAACTCTTATTATTAAAGGATTTAATGAACACCGAAACTGGAAAAGTTTTAGCTAATCAACGACATGAGTTTATGGAAGGTTTTTTAGCTGAATTTTATAAGGAATGGGATTCTTTTTAAACTAAAGGTCTTTCAAGAAAATATTCTAGTAATCTTTGGCTTGGCATTTTATTTAAGATACCTAAGGCATATTTAGATATTTAAAGCATAAGATTAGTACAAAAGAATATGAAGGAAGTAATGATATGGGAAATGTTTTTAAGGTGGATGGAAAGTTTAAAATTAAAGCTTTAATTATCAGTATTTTAGTAACAGTTGGAGTGGGTTTCTTAAGTTGGTTTACAGCAAGGGCATATTTTAAGGATTACTTAAAATTAAACAAACCAATTTTTTCTCCACCTAGCTTTGTTTTTCCTGTGGTATGGATAGCTTTATACATACTTATGGCAATAGCGGTTTATATAGTATATCTAAAGAAATATTCGGGGATAAATAATGCGAAGGCAATTAAATTATATGCACTACAGCTTTTCTTAAACTTTCTTTGGCCAGTACTATTTTTTAACCTTCGATTATATGCACTTTCTTTTTTAGAACTTATGATTTTATTGGTTTATATTTTACTGACCACCTTTGAGTTCTTAAAAAAGGATATGGTAGCAGCATTTTTAATGTTACCTTATATTCTATGGGTATCTTTTGCTGGTGTTTTAAATTATACTATATGGATGATGAACTAAGGTTTACTTGAGAGGATAATTATATGGATATGAATACGGAATTAGAAGCTGAATGTAAAAGTATAGGTCTTGAAAATGAAAGATCCTTACATGCTTCTTTAAAAAAGTGGTATGCCATTTCAGGTGATAGATTAGAAGTTAGAATTGATGGTTATATTATCGATTTAGTTAGAAATGATATTTTAATTGAAATACAAACACGGAATTTTTCAGCCATGGGTAAAAAGTTGAGAAAGTTAGTTTTGGATCATAAAGTTAGATTGATCCATCCAATTGCAATAACTAAGTGGATTGTTAAATTGGAGGGTGATGGTGAAACTATAATTAGTAGAAGAAAATCACCTAAGACAGGGAGTATTTATAATTTATTTGATGAACTAATTAGAATACCAGATCTTATGAATAATGATAATTTTTCAATTGAAGTACTTATGATAATTGAAGAAGAAATAAGAATTGATGATGGGAAAGGCAGTTGGAGAAGGAAAGGTGTAAGTATCAGTGATAGAAGACTTTTGGAAGTTGTTAAAAAGGTAAAGTTAATTGATAAATACGACTTTAGTATATTTATTCCTGAAAGTATAGACAAGCCTTTTTCTAATAAGACCCTAAGCAAAGCAGTAGGGGTTCCGCTGAGTAAAGCAAGGAAGGCCACCTACTGTTTAAAAAAAATGCATTTAATTAAGGAAGTTGGAAAAAAGGGGAATGAACTATTGTTTGAATTAAATAATTAATAAGGGCGGTGGGGATGAAGCCTGGCGCAAAACGGACCGGAAATAAGTTTTATTTTTTAAAAAACTCCCTAAATACCTTCCCACAATTACCTTTGTGGGAAGGTATTTATGCAAAGTCCATAAAGATTATAATTTAGATAAACCCCCGTCATGTCAATATAATCCATAACGTAATCTCCATCCCAAGGATAAATGGATATGTATTTTTCAGTATAAATATTAATAACATACTTTTCTTTATTAAAATTCAAATAGAACTTATATTTTGGTTTAGCAGGTAAAGTTTTTGGTAAATCAATAAAATTATCTTTTTTTAAGTTATCAATAAAATCCTTTATAGTAGTTATACTATCTTTTGAAAGTTCTATCTCTTTATAAAAATTTGTGTCAATAATGGAACCACTGATATTTTTGTCTAAAGTAAGATGTTTAGAAACTTCATTTGTGTAGTAATACTTATTAGCTTTTTGTTTATTAATTGGGTTTGTGCATGAAGAAAATAAAAGAACAAGTAAAATTAATGGGAATATAAAATATTTGTTCAGTCTCAAAAAAAACCTCCTTTATAGAACTTACTTAAAAAATATGATGGCAGGATAAAATTTATTACAGAATTATTGAAACACCTATTAAAATCTACATAATAATATAATTGTGGGAGGTTTTTTTTATGTGTGAAAAAGGAAATATCGAAGTCTTGAAAATTCAAAGACTTTTAAATAGATTTAGAATAAAGGATAAAAGAGGACAAAAACTTAAGGAAGATGGAAAGATAAGTGAAAGTTATTACTTTGCAATTGAAGAATTTGAAAAAATTACTCAAGTTAAAGAAATTGCAACATTTAGGGTTGCCGAACTGATAATGTCCAAACCGTTACTTGTGTTAGGGGATGAAAGTTTTGTTATTAGATACCTACAGTGGTTTTTAAAAATAAATGTAAATGGAAAATTTGATTTAAAAACTCAGGCGGAGGTAATTAAATTTCAAAGTAAAAAGCTAATTGCAGCAGATGGAATTGTTGGAAAAGAAACCTGGGGAAAAATTATAGAATAATTATATCTTTAAAAAAATAACAAGTCAGTATCTTTGTATATTTTCTGCTGTGTTATACAGCCACAACCCTTAAATAGCATAACAATGCAGGGGTTATGGCTGTTAGCCAAGCACGAAATATTCTTTGGATGGCTGACTTGTTTTTTATTTCTCATTTAGTTTTATTACAGTGAGTGCTTTAAGAATGTATAGAAGACCTACACCGTAGAAAATAAGATCTAGATACGTGGTTATAGTTGGAACTGACCTATCTATTGAGGTTATTATCAAGTTAAAAGTAGTTGATAGGGTTAAGGCATAAATACTTAATTTGTAAAAATCTTTAAAGGTAGTTTTTGGTCTAATAAAACCTTTAAGTGATAGTGCTATAAGTGAAAGAATTAATGCATTTAATAAATATCCTATAAAAAATCGAATTGGGTAATAGATAATTAATAAAATATTTATTAGTTTTAAATTAGGCAATTCCTTTTCTACACTATCTTTATTAAAACTAAGTACTTTAAAGGTGCTTAAAGGAATAGCTTTTATATTTCCCAAAATATCCTTTTGGTATAAGTGATCCTTAGTAACTAACATTCCGGCAGCATATTCATTAAGAATAGTGGAAGTGGTTTTTCCAGAAGTATCAACAACTATATAGCTCATTTGCGGGTCGCCATAAATAAGAGGTTCATCACTACTTACATCAAGTATCCCATCCTTAAAATTAAATTCAGGAGTGGACTTTTCATAATTAGTTGTAAATTTATCAAGCATGGTATTAAAATTATACATTGGTCTTATTATACTTAATCCACCTAATAAAATAGTTAGAAAAAAAAGATACAAGAATGCTCTACCTAAGGATTTCTCATGGAAGAAATTATAGGAGTTAAAATCAAAAATACTTTTAATATAACTATTAAAAATATTTATTTTATCCTCTTTCAAAATTAAAACCTCATTTCCCAAATTTTTTAAGATGCCTATTTTTGAAAAGCATATTGATATTATAGCATAAAAAAATACTATAAGTGTTTAATTTTTTATGTTTAATCTCACCTGTATAATTAATATAATTTAGGATATGATATTAATATTAAATTTTTGACTATACATTAAGCAAAGGAGATATGAGATTATGAAAAACAACCCAGACGATAGAAGAGATAATGTAGATAGAATTCAACGTAATATTAGTAACACCCTTCGTAACTGTGAGCTTGCAGACGAAATTATTGCAAAAACAGATGATGAGGAAACCAAGAGTGATTTAATAGAAAAAAATGAGAGAAGAGAAGACGCTCTTCACGGGATGAGAAAAGAAATTCAAGATGAAGCAATAGATAAAAGAAATGGGTATAATGAATCTTCAAAAAGATAACGAGGAAGTCACCTAGTCTCAACCTAAATAAAAGTATCACTTAAGAGTGGTACTTTTATTTAGGTTGACTTAGGTAGTCATATTGTGCTAAATTAATAAGGTTTCATATTGATATTATGGCTTAAATTTGTTATATATATATAGATATAATAAAAACATAAGGGGGTTTTAATTCGTGAAAAGCATGAGGAAAATAGATAGACAGATGACTGCGGAGGAAACACTAGGAGTATTAACAAAGGGTGAGTATGGAATTTTATCTACTATTGATATGAATGGACAGCCTTTTGGGACTCCTTTAAGCTATGTGCTGAAGGAGGATAATATTTATTTTCATGGCGCTCTTGAAGGAACTAAGTTAGATAATATATATTTTAATGAAAAGGTGTGTTTTACAGTAGTAGGAAGTACAAAGGTACTTGAGGATAAGTTTAGCACTGAATTTGAAAGCATTATGGCATTTGGTGATGCTAGTATAATTGAGGGAGAAGAAAAATTACAGGCTTTAAGAGAAATAATTAAAAAGTATAGTCCAAGTTTCATTGAAGCAGGAGAAGTTTATATTAACAGAGCAATTGAAAAAACCTGTGTTGTAAGAATTAAAATCACACATTTAACAGGAAAGCATAGAATATAGGTAAAAGAAGGAGATTAATATGCCACAACATTCATTATCAAGAACTGAATTATTAATAGGAACAGAAGCATTAAATAAATTAAAAAGTAGCAAGGTAGTAATTCTAGGAATAGGAGGAGTAGGAAGTTATACCGTTGAGGCACTGGCTAGAGCAGGAATAAATAAATTAGTATTAGTGGATGATGATACAATTTGTCTTACTAATATAAATAGGCAAATACATGCTAATTTTAAAACCATTAGTAGATCAAAGGTAGAAGTAATGAAAGAACGAATACTTGATATAAACCCTCATTGCGAGGTAACCACGCATATGACCTTTGTAACAGCAGACAATATTAGTGAGATAATAACAGAGGATACAGATTATGTGGTTGATGCTATTGATACAGTAACTTCCAAAATTGCTTTAGTTTTATATTGCCAGGAAAGAAATATAGATATTATTTGTTGCTTAGGGACAGGAAATAAATTAGATCCAACTGCTTTTAAAATTGCTGATATTTACAGTACTAAAATATGCCCTCTTGCAAAGGTAATGAGATATGAATTAAAAAGAAGAGGTGTTGAGAGTCTTAAGGTTCTTTATTCAGAAGAACTTCCTACAAAACCTAAGACTGAGGATATTGTAACCTGTAAAGATGGATGTGTCTGCACGGGAGGTACAAAGAAATGTCTAATAAGAAGACAGATTCCGGGTAGTAATTCCTTTGTTCCACCTGTTGCTGGTTTAATAATTGGTGGAGAAGTTATTAAAGATTTAATGAAATAACTTGGTAACATAATTTGTGAAAACTGTGGTATAATAGATATATCGCAGTTTTCAATTTACAAAAACTATTGTGTTGACAAGAATAAACTAGTGTATTATAATTTATATATAAACATATAGGTTTACTAGGGAATTAGGAGAGGTTTTTATGAAGATTTCAACAAAAGGTAGATATGGCTTAACAGCCATGGTGGATATTGCAATAAATGCAATAAGCGAGAATGTTACAATAAAAAGTATTTCTGAAAGACAGGATATCTCTGAGGGTTATCTAGAACAAATATTTTCATCCTTAAGAAAAGCCGGACTAGTAAAAAGTATAAAAGGCTCACAAGGTGGATATATATTGGGAAATAGTGCTATAAATATAACAATTGGAGACATCTTAAGAACCCTTGAAGGGAATTTAAGCGTATTAGGTGACGAAATAAAGGATGAAGAAGTAAATATGCTGCAGAGGTGCATAAAGACTAAAATTTGGAATCAAATGGATACAAGTATAAGCTCCATTGTAGATTCTATTACTCTTGAAAATTTGGTTATTGATTACAAGAAAATGGCTGATACTTCAAAGTCAATGTATTACATTTAAAAATTTGATGAAATTCCTAGTAAACCTATACGGTAAATAATTAATGAAAGAGGTAATAATATGAGCAAAATAGCAAAAAATATAACTGAACTAATAGGTAGGACACCTTTACTTGAAGTGGCTAAATTTAGTAAGAAGAATAACGCAGGAGGAACAATTCTTGCAAAACTTGAGTACTTTAATCCTGCAGGTAGTGTAAAAGATAGAATCGGTTTTGCAATGATAACTGATGCAGAAGAAAAAGGTTTAATTAAAGAAGGAACAGTAATTATTGAACCAACAAGCGGTAATACAGGAATAGGTCTTGCGTTCGTAGCAGCAGCAAAGGGTTATAGATTAATTTTAACTATGCCAGAAACTATGACTGTTGAAAGAAGAACTTTAGTAAAAGCTTATGGAGCAGAGATAGTTTTAACACCTGGTAGCCTAGGTATGCAGGGTGCTGTTGATAAGGCTAAAGAACTTTCAAAAGAAATACCAAATTCCTTCATTCCACAACAATTTTCAAATCCTGCAAATGTAAACGCCCATAAGAAAACTACCGCTGTGGAAATATGGGAAGATACAGATGGTAAGGTTGATATTTTCATTGCTGGAGTTGGAACTGGTGGTACAGTTTCAGGTGTTGGCGCAGTATTAAAAGAGAAGAACCCTAATGTACAGATAATTGCAGTAGAGCCTTTTGATTCACCTCTTTTATCAGAAGGTAAAGCAGGTCCTCATAAAATTCAAGGTATTGGAGCAAACTTTGTACCAGATATACTTGATAGAACTGTAATTGATGAAATATTTAAGGTTAAAAATGAAGAATCCTTTGAAAGAGCAAGAGAAGTAGCTAAGGTTGAAGGATTATTAGTTGGTATTTCCTCAGGAGCAGTTTTATCTGCAGCTCTAGAAGTTTCAAAGAGACCAGAAAATAAGGGAAAGACAATTGTTGTTCTATTACCAGATACGGGAGCAAGATATTTATCTACAACTTTATTTGAATAAAACAAAAATGAAAGCAGGAGCTAGGACTCCTGCTTTTTTTTGTATCAAGATTGCAGTTGCTTTAAACCCTCTTCAACTTCGTCTCTTGGTAAACCACCCTTTTCTAAGGTAGCTGAGTCTTTTTTTAGTAATCTCTCATAAAAGGATATACCTAAGTTGACTGTGGCTATATCTTTATTTCTTACCTTTAGTAATTCGTAAAGATTATCCTCAGACTTTCCGTAATTACCAATTTCCTCATAGTATTTAAATAACCTTAAAATAGTTACTTCAGAAAACTCATAATCATTGACTTTATCTATTAGAGTTGGTATTTGAGAATAAAATCCTGACAATTCGGCTTCATCGTTAATAGTAAAAGCTTCTAGGCGCATATTTAAGGCTTTTGTGAAAAAAAGATGACACTCACTAAAGTCCCCTTTAATATCACAAATTTCTGCCTCCTTTTGTAGTAGAACAGAAATTATTATGTATCTCTCAGCATCAATTAAATCTTTAACCCTTATAATTTCAAGTAAATACTCATCTTGAAGTGAATTAAAGGATTTTAAGTTTAGCCTGAATATATCACTTAAGGTTGCATCAATTACGTCTATTGCCTCAGAATAACTTTTTTGAATTTTCAAATTTTCAATTTCCATTAATGCTATTTTAAATTTTTCAATCATCTTTGTCATTAAATCACTTTTTATCATTTTTATACCCTCCCAAAAGAGAAAATCTCCTAGAGTATTATATCATTTTATAAATTTTACAGCAATAAGTTATCTTTTTGGTAGCTAAAAGCGACAGTTAAAAGTCATAAGTGTATTATTAATCAAATACATCTATACTTTATTGTTAATAATAGTAAAATATAATTAGGTGATACATCTATAAACTACTAAAAGAAATGTGGGGGTAAAAATGATTGAGTTATTAAATGTAAATAAGAGCTATAATGGTAAGACTAAAGTAGTGGATAATTTAGAGTTAACAATAAAGGACGGGGAGATATTTGGCTTCATCGGACCTAATGGGGCAGGAAAGACTACAACAATAAAAATGATAACCGGTATATTAAATCCCGATAGTGGCAGTATTAAGATTAATGGCATTAATATGGCAGATAAACCTTTGCAATGTAAAAAGGAATTTGCATTTGTACCAGATAGTCCAGATATGTTTTTAAGGTTAAAAGGTCTTGAGTATTTAAACTTTATGGGGGATATTTACCAAGTGCCTAAGGAAGCAAGAAGAGAGAAAATAAAAACTTTATCCGAAAGGTTTGAGATGGATATAGCCCTTTCAGATCAACTTCAAAGTTATTCTCATGGCATGAGACAAAAAATTATTATTATGGGAGCTTTACTTCATGATCCTTCAGTTTGGATATTGGATGAGCCAATGACAGGACTTGATCCAAAGGCATCTTTTTTGTTGAAAGAGATGATGAGGGAGCATGCTCAAAATGGAAAAACAGTATTCTTTTCTACTCATGTTCTTGAAGTTGCGGAAAAACTCTGTGATAGGGTGGCTATAATAAATAAAGGAAGATTACTCTTTTGCGGAACAATAAAAGATATGAGAGTTCATTTTAAGGCAAAGGAATCCTTAGAAGAAATGTTTTTGGAGATGGTGGATAATGAATAAGTTTTTAGCTTTAACCAGAGTGTTATTAGTAAGCGGATCCACCCCTTTTACAAAAAATAAAGCAAGTAAGATAAAGGGAATTTTTCTTTATATAATTTTAGCTATTGTTTTTTTACCAATTGAAATTTCTATTGGTGCCTTTTCCGGAGTAGTATATGATGCAATGAAACGGATTAATCAAGAGGGTATGATATTAGTTCTTACCTTTACGATAAGCTGTATAATTGTGTTGGTATTTGGAATACTTTATGTGTTAAGTGTATTTTATTTTTCAAAGGATATAGAAAGTTTACTTCCACTACCTTTGAATCCTATGGAGATATTAGCTAGTAAATTTTCCGTTACATTAATATATGAATACTTAATAGAACTATTATTTTTAGTCCCTATTTTAATAGTATATGGAATTAAAAGTGGTGGTGGTATAGCATATTATGCTTTGAGTATAATAATGTTTTTTACTTTGCCTGTAATACCTCTGGTTATAGCTTCTGTCTTAGCCATGATTTTGATGAGATTTACGAATATAGGGAAAAATAAAGATAGGTTTAAAGTAATAAGTAGTATGGTTTTGGTGGTCGGGGTATTTGGATTTAATATATATATTAATAAAATTTCAGCTTCAAATAGTTCACCAGAGCAAATTCAGAGTTTATTATCCCAGGGAAATAATTCCCTTATAGTAGTTGTAACAACTATTTTTATTAATGCAAAAATAGCAGCTTTATCAATGATAAATTTAGGAAGTCTAAAATGTTTTGCTAATTTAGGAATTTATTTGGCTATGACCCTTTGCTCATTTTTACTGTTCCTATTATTAGCACAAGGGTTATATTTTAAAGGTGTAATAGGATTAAATCAATCAGTTACAAAACATAAAAAACTTACAAGTGATATATTAGAGAAAGGTACAATAAGTAGTTCTGCCACTAAGGCTATTTTTATTAAAGAATTAAAATTACTTTTTAGAACTCCTATCTATTTTATAAATTGCGTTTTAATGAATTTTTTATGGCCCATTTTTATTTTATTTCCTATTGCAATTAAACCTGGGGGAATTAATGAAATTAAAAAATTGAGTTTGAATTTTTCAAATAGTGCTTCGTCAGGTATTGCTATTGCAGTATTTTTTGCTGTTAGTGTTATTATAACAGCCTTAAACTTTATTACATCAACATCCATTTCTAGAGAAGGACAAAATGTTTTTTTTATGAAGTATATACCAATAAGTTATAAAAAACAAATAAATGCAAAAATGCTTTCAGGTATATTAATGAGTACTATTGCAGTAACCCTTATGCTGATAGTTAGTATAATTCTTATTAAGCCAGATTTAAGCTTAATAATAATTGCTGTTTTAGTTAGTGCACTTGGTATAATTTTTGCTTCTGAAACAGGGATGCTGATTGATCTTTATTATCCCAAATTAGTATGGGATAATGAACAAAAGGCTGTAAAACAAAACTTAAACACCATTGTAAACATGGTTTTATGTTTTGTGTTTTCAGGAATAACAATTTTTATTGTGATTAAATTCAATTTACAATTGATAAGTGTAGTATTATTTATTATTATTTTATTTGGATTACTAGATTATATCTTATACTTCCTTCTTATGACCTTAGGCATAAACCAATTGAAAAAATTAGAGTAGTATTATCTAACATGTCTTTAGTAAAATCCTCATTTGTGTTAAGATATATGTCAGAGAGATATAAGGCGTCTTTGATTTATTAATTTACTAAAGGTGAGTGGAATGTTTCTCTATATAATTTAAAAAGAGAGAGAGATGAAATAATGAATCCAATAGCATTGACAATATTAGGATTTTCCATTACGTGGTATGGCATTTTAATTGGAAGTGGGATAATGATTGCCTTCTTTTTAGCTCAGTATACTTGTAAAATAAAAAATATAAGCTATGATACAATATTAAACATTGCATTGATATCTCTACCAATAGGAATCGTAGGTGCTAGATTATACTATGTTATCTTTAATTGGGATGTGTATAAGATGGAGCCTATGCAGGTCTTTAATACTAGAGGTGGTGGACTAGCAATTCATGGTGGCTTAATTTTTGGATTATTAGCTGCACTTGTTTATACATATATAAAAAAAATAGATTTTTTAACTTATGTAGATGCTGCAGCACCTACCATTATAATAGCTCAGGCACTGGGGCGATGGGGTAATTTTATTAATAGTGAAGCTCATGGTAGGGAAGTTTCTACCGAATTTATTAAACACTTTCCCAGCTTTATTCAGAAAGGAATGTATATTAGCGAGGGCAATTTGCCTGCAGTATACTATCATCCTACCTTTTTATATGAATCTGTTTGGAATCTAATTGTTTTTTTTATACTAATGATTATATTGAGGAAATCTAATAAAAAGGGAACAGTTATTTTTAGTTATATATTTCTTTACTCCTTGGGTAGATTTTTTATAGAAGCTTTGAGAACAGATAGTTTAATGCTTGGACCGCTGAGAGTTGCTCAGTGTGTAAGTTTAGTTGCAATGGTAATATCTTTAGCATATATAACATATAATTATTTTAGGAAGCATCATTAATTGATGCTTTTTTTTATATTAATGAAAGAATGAGGTAGTAAAGTTTCTTAAGTTGACATGCGAACAAATGTTCTGTATAATGAAATTATAGAATAAATAGGGGGTTATGTAATGGAAAATAAAGGACAACTATTTGTAAAAGTTAATTATAAAGTTAAAGGCACGGGTAATAATATTAGATGTGATGCCCGAATTAATTATATAGATGCTTCAAATGCTTCAAAGTATAGTATTGGAGGCGGTTTTTGCAATAAGGATTCCTGCTCTTTTGTTTTTAAAGCAAATAGTTTAGAGGAAGCAAAAGGAATTATGAATGAAAACCCTATTTTAAAAAAGTGGAAATTAAGGTATAATGAAATAAAGTGGGACTTAACAGTGGTACCTGCATTTTAAAGCATCTAAATATGATGCTTTTTTTATTATTAACAAAGCTGTCATAAAACTGTCACAATATTATATTAATATATCAATATAGAATAAAGAATATAAGTGCTTTTAAGGAGGTATTTTTAATGAATAATAACGAAGATATTAACAAGAATGAATTAGAAAACATATCAGAAAATCAATATAGTAATGATAACAGTGTAGAGGTTATATCTGATAGTACTGAGATGGTAGAAGAAAATAAAAAGGTGGAGGCTGAACCTATTATCTATTCCTATCAAGTAGAAGATAAAGCTAAAGCACCAAAGAAACGTAGAGGAAATGGATTTAAGAGGGCAATGTCCTATGTTTTAGTAGGTATTATCTGTTCAGTAATTGGAGGGGCTTCTGCCGTTGGTGCGGTAATGTACGTATTTCCTAATTCAAGCGCTTTTAAAGATTCAGCATTATATAAAACCCTACAGCAAGGTAATTCAACTGGCGTATCAAAATTCCAACAAGCCTCCATTAATACGAGTTCATCTGGATTAACCGTGGCTGATATTGCTAAAAAAGTAGGCCCTGCAGTAGTAGGTGTATCTACCAAAAGCATAGTGGCTTCAAGGAACAGTGTTTTTGGAAGTTCAAATAGCATCCAGCAGGGTATGGGTTCAGGAATTATATTTGATGCAAAAGGTTATATAGTAACTAACTATCATGTTATTAAAGGTGCTACTCAAATAAATATAATTCTAAACAATAATAAAGAAGTAAAAGCAAAAGAAATAAATCATGATGAGGCTAATGACATTGCTATATTACTAATTACGGATAAGGTAGATCTACCTGGGATAGCAGTACTTGGCGACTCGGATAGTGTTCAAGTGGGAGAAATTGCAATAGCTATTGGAAACCCACTTGGAAAAGAGTTCTTAGGATCTGTTACTACAGGAATAATCAGTGCTGTTGATAGACAACTAGATGCTAAGGGTGTGAAGTTCTTACAGACAGATGCTGCAATTAATCCTGGTAATAGTGGAGGACCACTAATAAATTCACAAGGTGAAGTAATTGGAATAAATTCTGAGAAAATAGTTAGTAGTGGAGAAGCAGGAGTAGGTGCAGAAGGTTTAGGCTTTGCAATTCCTATTAATTTAGTTAAAAGCAAGGTGGATGGATTAATAAAGACTCCTATTCAAACTCCAGATACAACAACTTTAACTTCAACTCTAATGATTGGTATAACAATAAAAAATATTGATGATGTGATTTCCCAAAAAGAAGATAAACCAATAGGTATAGAAGTTACAAACGTTGAAAAAAATGGTGTTGGTGATAAGGCTGGGATTGAAATTGGAGATATTATAATTAAATTTGATGGTAAAACAGTTAAAAATGCAGATGAATTAAATGCTCTAAAGGCAAAACATAAATTTGGTGATTCGGCGAAAATAACTGTAAACAGAGACGGAAAAGAAAAAGAATTTACATTAAAGTTTATTCAACAAAGTTAAAGTAAAGGGAGAGGGAAACCTCTCCCTTAAATTTTTAAGCATTAAGAGTAAAAATTATTTTTTAAGGTAAACTAATATTAATTAAAAAAAAGGAGGTAATAATATGAATACTAGGGAAGGATTAATTCCTACAGCTCTTGGAACTGCAGTCACTGTAGCTGGGACAGCTTTAGTGACAAAAAAAATTGCACCTAAGATTGCAGCAGGCATTCTAGGATTTGGGTTAGCTCATGTGCTTTTAGGCTCTATTGACTTGGTAGAACATAGACATAAAAGACACTGGTATAGCCAAATGTTTTAAGTTAAAGTGATTGCATAGAATACAATTACATAGATTCTATGCTATATTTTTTTAGATAATAAAGGTAACAAAAAAGATCCCATGCTTATGCAAGGGATCTTTTAAACAATTTATTTAAGGAGCTAAAATTATTAGGTTTTGCAATAATATTATATGCCACTAAGGATTAATATGGCACTATATCTATTAAAAAATTACTCCACATATGACCGTAACATATTTAATTCCTTTATAAGGATAACTCTAGTACCCTTAAGTTGGATAATACCTAATTCCTCAAATATTGTAAGTTTTCTACTTATAGTCTCTCTTGTTACACCAGCATAATTGGCCATTTCTTCCCTATTTATCGGTAAATTAACCTGT
>JACMJL010000281.1 GCA_014380625.1 Clostridiaceae bacterium | reverse complement strand
TCCCCTCTTTGAGGCAGGTTACCCACGTGTTACTCACCCGTCCGCCGCTAATTCACCCCGAAGGGTTTCATCGCTCGACTTGCATGTGTTAGGCACGCCGCCAGCGTTCGTCCTGAGCCAGGATCAAACTCTCAATTTAAAAGTTTACACTTTTTAATTTGAAATGTTATAATCTGCGCCAACTGTTAAGCTGGTTAGCAAGCTCATTACATACTTTTTTAGTCTTGTAACTAAAAATTTACTTTATACTAAAGTAATTAACTGGTTTAACGAAATATTATTTCGTTTCTTTACCTATTTCTCTGTTTAATTTTCAAAGACCAATTGGTTTGCCATCATGTGATGACTTTTACTATTATAATTGTTTCTTTCTTCATTGTCAACTATTTTTAATACTCTTTGATAATGAATTTCTAATTCATCACTGTGAACTTAAAATTAATTTTTAAGCATATGTTTCAGCGACAATTAATATAATATCATATGTATAAATCACTATTTGTTTATAATTACTCATTATATCAATTTATTTTGATATAATGAGTAATTTCTCACATATAATCCATTTTGCTTATAATGATACGCTTGGAGCATTTGTTGTGTGTCTAATATTTAAGACACATTTAAACAAATAGATAGTCAACATCTAACATCTTTGAGTTCCTATTTAGTTTCAGGTGTCTTAACTATGATTATATTATAAAGCCATTATTATTTCCTTATATTTATTACCGCGGGCTTCAAAATTTTCAAACATATCGAAACTTGCACATGCTGGTGACAATGTCACTATATCACCAGGACTCGCAACTGCTTTAGCTGTAAAAATTGCTTCATTAAAATTTTCAGCAATTATAATTTGCAAAGAAATTTTTTTTTCTTTTAATACACATTCAAAAACCTCTTTTATTTTATATTTAGTAGCACCTACTAATACTAGTGTTTTAATATTTGAGTAGGCTTCTTCTGCTAAAGGTTCAAAAGGTATTTGTTTATCATATCCTCCTGCGATTAATATAACAGGCTTTTCAAAAGCTTTAAGACTTGCTATTGTTCTAGTTGGACTAGAAGCTATTGAATCATTATAATACTTAACTCCATCTATTTCTCTCACGAATTCACCTCTATGAGGTACCCCCATAAAGGTAGTGGCCACTTCTCTCATGCTCTCAACTGATACTTCATCTTCAACTGCACAAAATGCAGTTAATAGATTTTGCACATTATGCATTCCTTTTAATTTTATTTCCTCAAGATTGCATACTACCTTACCCATAATAAATAATTTTCCGTTTTGAAAATACGAACCCTCTTCTAGCTTCTCTCTTACACTAAAATATTTAACTTTCCCCTTGGCTTCTTTTCTTAATTCATAGGTCAAATCATTATCTTTATTCAATACAATAACATCAGTATCCCTTTGATATTTAAATATGTTTTTCTTCGCATCTATATATTCTTCCATATCCTTATGAATATCAAGATGATTCGGACTTAAATTTG
>JACMJL010000280.1 GCA_014380625.1 Clostridiaceae bacterium | reverse complement strand
TGAAACTTTGGTTATTATATAATCAAAAGTGAAACTTTGGTTATTATATAATCAAAAGTGAAACTTTGGTTATTATATAATCAAAAGTGAAACTTTGGTTATTAAAAAAATTATAATTATTTTATATATTTATAACTTTTTATAAGTTTTATGCAACGGTGAATCAAATTGTCTAGAATATCAAGAATTGAATTTAACGGTGCCTTTTATCATATTTTTCAAAGAGCTTTACTGCGCATCTAAGGGCTGGAAATATAAAACAGTTGAGGAGTCTAAAGATATAAGGGTTAAACAAAACTGTATTAAGGAAAAAATAATAGGTATTGATAAAGGTTATAGATGCCTAATAGCAACCTCAGAAAATAACTTTTATGGTGAAAACCTTAATGAGTATCTTTCTAAAAAGGGCAACTGCTATATTACAGTTGCCCTTTAAATAACTCATGTGACTGTCACCCTTTAAATTATCTTTAAAATATCCTCAATACTATCAATTACAAAATCAGGAGAGTATTTTAATAATTCATCAAGAGGTAACATAGTGTACTTAACTAAACAAGTTTTATTCCCAGCATTTTTACCACACAAAATATCATTATGACTATCCCCTACCATTAAACTTTTTGAAGGAGAAACCCGTAATAATTCGCAGGCCTTCAGTGCAGGCTCTGCAAAAGGTTTATGGATTTTTGTATCCTCGGGAGTAACTATAACATCAAAATAATGCTTAAGATTAAATAAATTAAGACTTCTTTCAACCATAATTCTTCTTTTTGAAGTAACAATAGCTAGCTTTATTCCACTGTCCTTTAGTTTCTTAAGTGTATCCTCTACTCCTTCAAAACCCTCAGTTAATACATCATGATTACTTTCATTGTATTCATGAAATATATCAATAAGCTTGTCTACATTTTCCTTACCGTATTTCTGCATACTCTGTTTAAGGGGTTCCCCAAAAAGTTTTATTATTTCTTCGTCCTGAATGTCCATATTCTTAAAATGTGTTTTAAAAGTATGTCTAAAAGATTTAAGTATTAAATTATTTGTATTAACGATTGTTCCATCTAAATCAAATAAAACTGCTTCAATCATCTATTCTTTCACTTCACCTTTCGTAAAAAAGTTATCAATTATTTTTTCTGCCATTCTTTTTTGAGCGTTAGCTCCACTTATAAGCATAAAAACCATTAATATCAATTCATTTAGTTCTTTATTCTTACCTTCTAAATCTTTTGACTTATTAGTTATTTCATTTCTTAATTGATTAAATTGAGTCTCAAAAGCCTCAGATTGATCCCTTTTTAACCTTAAAAAATTTCCATATAAACTTTCAATGGAAGCTAAGGTCTTTTCTTCTTTCTTCCCATCCTCTATAATAGGTGTAAAAACCCTATTGATATCTGTAAGTGTTAAGTTTTGTTTTAAATTATAAATTAATTCCAATAATATAATTTGCTCTTTATTATACTTTTTGCTTTTAACGGGTGGGAAAATTTTAGCCTTAGCATAATTATTTATCATTGTTTTAGTCATTATCTTATCTTCTTCATCTCTTTTTAATGGATATAGTTTTTTTTCAAATAATGTAGTAACCTGATCCATATAGAGGTCTATTTCAGGAATATCAGAAAGAGAAATATCATTAAAAGTTGTAACCTCTTTAAGTAACTGGTTTAAAAGTTCATAATTCAACCCCATTTAAATCACCTCAACTACATTATATAGTAATTATTACTACATGACCACCAAGTATTAATTTAAAAACATAAAAGTAATATAAAAAATATAAAAACTTAGGAAACTCTATAAATAAGGAGCTAAGTCGTATAAATAACTTAAAATGAGCAAATAATTAATAATATAAAGATTGATATAATAACAACTACGTATTATTATAGTAATATAACACAACGTAGTTTTACTTACTACATTGCGTTATATCTACATATTATAGGAGGTGGACATATGTTTCAAAAATTAAGAGAGCCAGTTAGTGGATTAACCCATTTGTTCGGTGCATTTATGTCAATAATAGCACTTAGTATCTTAGTGAAAATTTCAATTTTTAAGAATAATCTTTGGGGAATAGTAGCTTTTTCTATATTTGGTACCAGCCTTATTTTACTTTATAGCGCAAGTTCAATTTATCATTTATCTTCGGTTTCACAAAAGGCTATTAGAGTTCTTAGAAGAATAGATCATTCCATGATTTACGTACTTATTGCAGGAAGTTATACCCCGGTTTGTTTAATCGCGTTAAGAGGCCCTTGGGGTTGGAGCATTTTTGGAACTATATGGGGTTTTGCACTTGTTGGAATAATAGTAAAGAACTTCTGGTTTAATGCCCCAAGATGGCTTTCTACGCTATTCTATATTTTAATGGGATGGCTTTTAATCATTGCAATTTTCCCATTATCGAAGGTACTTCCTAGTGGTGGCATGTTTTGGCTCTTTGCTGGTGGAATTGCTTATACTGTAGGTGGAATAATTTATGCTACAAAATGGCCAAAAATTCCTTTTAAAAATTTTAGTTTTCACGAAACCTTTCATCTATTTGTACTTTTAGGTAGCTTTTGTCATTTTTGGTTGATGTTCAAATATATAATAAACATGTAAACTTAATTCTAAAACCCCTTAATTCATAATAGACTTAAATATATTATAAATTGGGGGTTTTTACATGGAATACGTATATGATGATTTATTAGAATCTAACTTTATTAAACCACCGTTTTCATATATATTCATAGATAAAGATATAGACGAAAAGGTTATAAATCACAATGTGTTAGTATTTACAAATTCAATATATGCTCTCAAATTATTTCTTCAAAAGGATATTTTATTTACATCAAATAAGCTATGTGTTGTAATAATAAACGAATTAGCTTATAAAAATGATTTTTCAAAATATGATACTTGCCTTTCAGATTTTTTCCAGATACGCCACGGCTTCAATCCATTAAAAACAAAGATTAGCTTTTTCTTTATTCCAGGAATAAGAAAAATCAGCTATGAGATATTGTTTTTATGTAAATGATTTTACCAAAACTTATTTATAATATCTCACTCTACATAAATCTTTAGAATCAAACATCCTTTCTATTCCCTTTTCTAATCCACAAGTTTTATTAAAACTTTAAACCACAATTTAACCAGCTTTTAATTTTGAGAAAACAAAAAGGTTTCAGCATTTATGTATTTATGCTGTAACTTCTTTTTAATTTTCTTAAATTTATAGTAATGAATTTCCTACCATTGACATTTATAATAAAGTAGATTTATAATAAAATGAGGCGTCATTCTATGCTTGAGAGGAGATAATTTAATGGTTTATAAAAGTTCAAAGGAAACACAAGAAAGAAAAGATTTGAAAAAGAAACATATTATTGATACTGCAATTAAAGTTTTTTCAATTAATGGTTATCACGGTACTACAGTAAAAGATGTTGTTGAAGCAGCAGATACCTCAGTAGGGACCTTTTATTTTTACTTTAAAAATAAAGAAGATTTATTTGAAACACTTTATGATGATGTGTCAGAGGAGTTTTATACCGCGCTATGTAATTCATTAGAAAACATAAATAATGAAATAGACTTAGGTTTTAGTAAAGCAATAACCTTCTTCTTAAAAGTTATAGAATTAAATAGACCCCTTGCAAAGATTATGCTTATAGAGGCTGTGGGATTAAATCCAAGGTTTGAAAGGAAAAGAGCGGAAGTTACCCAAAAGTATGTTAATTATACCGCAGGGTATTTTGAACAAATGAAACAATGCAATAATGTTAGTATTCCTGATGTGAAGATTTGCTCATTAGCATTTATAGGAACACTTTATAACGTAATAATGGAGTGGCTTCAGAACGCTAGCTCAATTAGTCTGACAGATTATGCATATGCACTTATAATTTATAATCTTCAAGCTTTAAAAATAGATTATACGGATAGTCAGGTTAAAAAAGGCATAGATGAGATTCTAAATAAAAATTTAAATATGTAAAGGGGTCAAAGCATGAAGAATATGTTAAAAATTCGTTGGGTCTTGTTAGCTATATGGGTAATAGTTACTATTTTATTTACAATGAACCAACCTGATCTAAAAAAGATATTAAATCAGAAAGGTCAAGCTTCAATAACTAATAATTCACCATCAAAAGTTGAATCTGAAATGTTAAATAAAATGGGAACATCAAAGGGTGACACTGCCATATTTGTTTTCACTGACTCAAATAAAATATCTGAGGAAGGTATGAAAAATATACAAAATGGTCTAGAGAAACTTAGTAGCCGTAAGGCTGAACTGAAAATAAACAATATACTCGATCCCTTCGGGACTCCTGAGGCTAAAGATCAAATGATATCTCAAGATGGAACTACCTTAATAGCTCAAGTTAACTATGAGAAAGGAACTGGAGATAGCGAAACCATAATAGATGGATTTACGGATGCGCTAAAAGATGTTAAAATTCAGCACTATATAACTGGAGAGCTAGCTATAAATAATGATTATTTATCTGCTACTAATAAGGGTGTTGAAAAAAGTGCAATTATAACTGTTATATTTATATTAGTGGTACTTATAATAATGTTCCGATCGGTAGTTACTCCTTTTGTATCCTTGTTCGCAGTTGGAATTGCTTATTTATGTTCTATGGGAATAATAGGAATACTAATAAATGTTTTTAACTTTCCAATAACCAGTTTAACTCAAATGTTTATCATCCTTGTCTTATTTGGTATAGGTACAGATTATAACATTCTTTTATTCAACAGATTTAAAGAAGAATTAGGTCACGGCTTATCCATTGACGATGCAATTGTTGCAACCTATAATACTGCAGGAAAAACTGTATTCTTTAGTGGATTAACTGTTTTCATGGCCTTTGCAAGCCTTACTTTTGTTCAATTTCCAATTTACCGTTCAGCTAATGCGGTAGCTATAGGTATAGCAGTTCTATTGTTAGAACTACTAACTTTAGCTCCAATATTAATGAAAGTTATAGGAGGAAAGCTATTTTGGCCTTCTCATGATACTACTGGCCACAAAGAAAGTAAGCTTTGGGAAGTAGTAACCTCTGCTTCTGTAAAACATCCTGCTATTTCTCTATTGATAGTTGCTGCAATTATAGCTCCTGTAATACTATTTAATAGTACAAAGTTATCCTTTGATAGTCTTAAGGATTTAAGTGCTGATACACCTTCTGTAAAAGGCTTTAACTTAATTGCAGATAAATTTGGCAAAGGGAAAGCTATGCCAACTACTGTAGTAATTGAAAGTAAAGAACCAATGGATAATAATGAAGCTTTAGGGGTTATGGATACATTAACAGAAAAGCTAAAAAAGTTGGAGGGCGTGCAGCAAGTATCAAGTGTAACCCAGCCTAAAGGAGCCCCAATTGACAACTTTTATACTAATACTCAGACAACAACCGTAATAAGTGGACTAAGTTCCGCTAATGATGGTGTAGGTAAAATAACTGATGGCTTAAAGCAAATAGATAATAACCTTACCACGCCAGATTTTTCCGCTGTAAAAGATCTTTCCAAAGGTACAGGAACTATTGAAAACGGAATGGGAGCAGTTACTGAAGGCCTAAAAAAAATTAGCACTGGCATAGATCAAGGAGCTAGTGGTGCTGATAAATTAACTGCTGGGATATCTCAATTAAAAACTGGTGTTGCTACCATAAATGGCGGTTTACAGTCTATATCAACCAACTTGACTAATATTCAAGCAGGTTATGTAGCTCTTGGTCAAGGTTATAAAACCTTAGCTGGATCAATGATACAAATTAAACAATTGGTTACCGCACTGAATATCACAGCTGATAAAATAGATAGTAAATTACCAAATGATCCAGATGTTGCTGAACTTAAAGCAACTTTAACAGGACTTTCTGGAGCACTAAATAACCTTTCAACAGGTGTTAATACTTTAAATGCAAAATATGATGGTATAACCGTAGGTTTAGCTATGCTAAATGAGGGTTTAAAAACTATAATAACTAACACAGGCGCTCAATCTCAGTTAGTTATGGGAATAAATGAGTTAGAAAAGGGAGAAGCTAGCTTAGCTTCTGGACTTAGACAGGGAAATGCAGGTCAAAAAACTATTATAGCTAGTATGACACAATTAAAGTCAGGTGTGGGAAAAATAAGGGCTGGTCAAGACACGCTATACACTGGCTTGAGTAATTTAAGTTCTGGCATGACACAGCTTAAGGATGGAATAAGCAAGAGTAGTGATGGTTTAGGTGCGATTTATGGTGGAATTAATAAAACAAATGACTTCTTAACGCAATTAACAAGCACAAAAGCTTTTTATATTCCTAATGAAGCTTTCAAAACTCCTGATATAGGAAAAATGTTTGACGCTTATATGTCAAAGGATAGAAACATTGCTAAGTTCACTATAAATCTTAACTCAGATCCATATTCACCTGAGGCTATAAAGGTTATCGATGAAATGAACAGCTTAGTAAAAAACCAGTTAAAAGGAACAAAACTTTCTAATGCTAAATTTGGGATAGCTGGTCCAACTGCTAGCACAAACGATTTAAATAATATAGCAACTCACGACATAACCTTTACACAGATAATAGTACTTGCATGTATCTTTGTACTATTAATACTAGTAATAAAATCTTTCTGGATACCCGTATATATAGTAGGCTCTTTATTAACAGCATACTATGCAGCTATTTCGGTAACATCCTTTTTAGTAACAAAATTGTTTAGTGGCATGGATGGAATGTCTTGGAATGTACCCTTCTTCTCTTTTGTGGTAATTGCAGCCCTAGGAGTTGATTACAGCATATTCCTTATGACACGATTTAAAGAATATCCAGATACTGATCCAAAGGAAGCCATAGTATTGGCAGCTAAAAATATAGGTGGAGTCGTAATGTCCGCAGCAATAATATTGGCTGGTACCTTTGCTACCTTATATCCATCGAATATACATGTTCTAATGGAACTTGCTATCTGCGTAGTAACTGGATTGTTACTACTAAGCTTAGTTCTACTTCCTATAGTTATACCTGCTTTGATTTCAGTACAAGAGAAAATATCAAATAAATCAAAAACAAGGACCAACAGTTCATTATCAGCAGATGAACTTACTGCATAATAAAAGGAGTCGGGAAACCGACTCATTTATCATTTCCAAAACTCTTTCATGACCTTTACACTTTCATCTGTATTTTTCATTTTTAAAACGGGATTCCATTCCTGTGGAAAAAGATTTTGATACGTTTGAAATGAGAACCTCTCATCGATTAAAACTACTATACCCTTATCTTCTTTTGTTCTAATAACTCTGCCTACAGCCTGCATAACTTTATTCATTCCAGGGTAAATATAAGAATATTCAAAACCTTGTCCTCTATTTTCTTGGAAATATTCTTTTATAATATCTCGCTCTAAACATATCTGAGGTAATCCCACCCCAACAATTATAGCGCCTGATAATTTATCCCCTTTTAAATCAATTCCCTCACCAAAAATCCCACCCATTACAGCAAAACCAACTAAGGTATCATGTATATCTAATGAAAAATTACCCAGGAAATCTTCTCTCTCCTCATCCTTCATACCTGAACTTTGTACTATGGTTCTTACTCCAGTATTTAAAAACTGAAAACTAGCTAATACTTCATTTAAATATTTATAAGAGGAAAAAAACACCAAATAGTTTCCTTTTTTCTGAGAAATGGTTAAATGAATTAAATTTGCAATTCTTAGATAACTCTTCTCACGATTAGTAAATTTTGTTGATATTTTATTTTCTACCATTATACATAAGTTTTCTCTAGGAAAAGGCGACATTAATTTTATTCTTAAGGAGTCTTCATCACCACCTAGTATTTTTGTAAAGTAATCCATAGGCGTCAATGTGGCTGAAAAAAGCGCTGCTGCCTTTCCCCTCTTCATACATTCACCAAGTAAAAAAGAAGGATCTAAACAAAAAAGTTTAATTCTCACATCATTATCAGCTTTTTCGATATATGTAACATATTTTTCATCATAATATTCTGAGGTTCTAATAAATCCTATCACCTGAAAGTATAGATCTAATAAGGATTTTCTAAAAGGAAGTTCTAAGTTTCTAACAAGCCATTTCTCTGACACCGTTGTAAATTTTCGAAGTAATGGATAAAAATCCTTTGGAGGCTCCTTACTTATGAGAAAATTGTCCTCCTCTAAACTTTTTCGTTCTTCTATTAGAAACTTGTTAATTTTATCTACAGTTTTATAAATTTCAGGAGCTCCTTCTTTAACTAACTTCTTCAAATCTAAAAAATCCTGTTTAAAAAGTTCTGCTGAAAACATTTCCCGAGATCTATCCACTAAGTTATGAGCCTCATCAATTAAAAACAGATAATCTCCCGAAGTATCCATAAAAAATCTTTTTAAATATACTCTTGGATCAAAAACATAATTATAGTCACATATAATACAGTCAGTCCATAAAGTTAAATCCAGAGAAAATTCAAAAGGACAAACTACATGTTTTTTTGCATATTCCTCAATTTTTCGTCTAGTGAAGGCGTCTTCGTTGTAAATATCTTCTACGGCACCTTTAATTCTATCAAAATGTCCCTTTGCATATTTACAGCTTTCCGGGTTACAATTTACTTCCTCCATAAAGCATATTTTCTCTTTAGCGCAAAGGTTTATAGTTTTTAGTCTTAGTCCCTTTTCTCTCATTATGGATACAGCATTTTCAGCTAAAACACCAGTTGTAGACTTTGCAGTAAGATAGAAAACTTTTGAAATATGCTCTTCTCCCAAAGCCTTTAATGCAGGGAAAATAGTAGCAATTGTTTTTCCAGTGCCAGTTGGAGCCTGGGCAAATAGCTTCCCACCATCTTTTGCTATCCGATATACTCTCACTGACATATCTCTTTGACCTTTTCGAAACTCGTTATGAGGGAATTTAGCAGCCTTTATGGAATCGTTTCTAGTAACTTTGAAACTATTAATTATTTTAGCCCAGTACACATATTTTTTAATTAATCCATAAAAAAAGTCTTCTAATTCTCTTAATAAACAACTTTTATTAAAAAACTTCATTTCCTCTGTATCTAAATTATAATAAGTTAACTGAACTCCAAGAGACTCTAATCCATTTTGATGGCCATATATGTATGCGTAACATTTTGCCTGAGCCCAATGTAGCATATTATATTCCTCTTCAATTTGAGACAGAGGCAAGGTAGTGGTTTTTATTTCATCAATAACTACAATTTCTTCTCTTTGTATTACACCATCAATTCTCCCATTAACTTCAATAACCATATCCTCAAATATTACTTCCTGCTTCACAGTCACTTCTGGTGAATATTCTTCTTGACTTGAATTTTGGATTTTTTGATGAGCCTTTATAGCTTCAACATTTCTTGAAGTTCCTGAAAACCCAGAAAATAAATCTCCACTTTGAAGAATAAATTCAACTAGGTCCCTAACTGATATTTTAACTTTGTTTTTCATTTCACATAGTCTGCTACTACTCTTTTTTCTGTAACAGCTCCAACAAACTCTCCAGCTTTAATGTGTTCAGGGTGATTTTGATACTCATTTAAAGCATCAAGATTATCAAATTGAGAATTTAGAACAACATCGTAGGCCATGTCAGATAAATTTACGTTAATTCCAACTTCTATACTTTTTATAACTTCAATTTTATCCTTAAGGGCTTCTAATTTTTCTTTAATTTTAACAGCATTTTCTTCTTTTGAGGCCCCTTCAGCCACTTCTTTTAATTTCCACATTACTATATGTATTATCATATTATCACCTCATAAGTTTTTTATAATATTATTATAACATTAATTTGTTTTTTGACAATTATAGCTTAATGTATAAAAAATACATTCTTTGATATACTACTTAAGAGGTGATTTTAAAAATGTGTAAACGTTCAATGGCTATTACAGAACCTGATAAAACTGTAAATATTGAAGAGAAAAATCCTGAAAACAAAAAAATACAATCAGTTCAAGAAGAAAACTATTTAGATTCGGCTGTTAAACACAATAAAGGCGGAGCAAAAAAACGATAAATAAAGCTGCAGATACCTGCAGCCCTATTATTTAGTTATTTTATCTTATAATAATAATATTTAAAAAAACCTGAATTCTTTTTAACGTATTCTTCTAGATATTTATAAAACAATAGTTTATTAAAACTTTTATCAAAGGTATCACCATAATATTCTTCATAAAATACCTTTACTATGTTAATAAAATGTATTCTTAATTCCTCATCCTTTAGCCCTAAAGCACCTTCTTCGTCACTTAAGGTTGCACTCCACCTAATGCCTATTGTATTTAGTCTTTTTTTACTGTAATAATACAGGGGGATTACTCCATTGCAACCTAGGATTTTATTTCTATTTTTCATCCATCTTTTTATTCTTATGAAAAACATCCCTAATACTAACAAAAATAATGCTATACCTAAGCATAAGATAATAAACAAAAATGAAACATTAATTATTGGTAACTTTTTTATTCTATTATTTTTAACTGCTTTTGTTTGTGTTTCACCATCCTTAGTCTTTATATCTTTAGAATTTGTACTAGGAATAATAACTTTATGTTCTTGATTGTTATCTAAATAACCAGGAGTACAATCAAATGTTCTCCAGGCGTCATTGCTAGGAGATGTGAGGATTTCTGTCCATGCATGAGCTCTATTATTACCTACAAGATAAACCCCATTAGTATCCATAGTATTATCCATACTAAAGCCTTCAACGTATCTAGCTGGTATTCCAGCTATTCTAGTAAAAATAGTGGCTGCCGTGGCAAAATATGTGCAGTACCCCTTTTTCTCTGTAAATAAAAAATAATCTAGAAACTCATTATCCTTTGGTACATTGCTAACTTGAAGTGAGTATTTATAATTCTCTATTAAGTACTTATTAATTTTATCAATTTTTTCTTCATTAGTTTTACAATCCTTTAGCAAAGCATTTACTAAATTATAGGTTTTTGGAGTTATATTATTAGGTACTTGAAGATATTTCTTATACTTTTCACTAATGTCTTTTCCATAGGCTACATCATTATCTAGTTTTTCATCCTCATTCAAAGCAAACTTAACAGTATAGGGTATTGTAACATTACTTTTATTTCCTACCATAAAGATGTTAGAATTATTATACATAACATTACTGCCTGAAGATACTACACTAAAAGTGTTTAAAGGCGCTAAAAGTGTTGAGGTGACCAGCGTTTGTGGTGATATTTCAATTTCTTCGCTTTTCACTAATTTACTTGTAGGTGTAGTGTTGAACATATAGTAATCATCTGAATTATTGCTCCACCCTGTACCGTCATAGTAATCTAAAACCTTTCCTCTTAAATACAGTGGTCTGCTACTTTTAACTTTTATAGCTAAATTATAGTTTATTTTTATTGGTCCTCCAAGAATGTAACTGTTACTTCCATAACCACTATTAGCAAGCCCATATATATTTTCAATAGAATTTACTTCATTTATTATTGCTGCCCTTCTATCATCATTAAATTCTTTTATACTTTTAATTCCAAAGGTTTCACCCGCAAAGTGAGTAAAACTAGCTGTTAAAACAACCATAATTGCAACATACAAAATATTGTGATTTAATGAAATTAGAAATTTGTAATTACTCCTTTTAGCTTTTCTTAAGCTTGAGAAATGAATATTTATTCCTAAATCAAAACAGCTTAGCATGATATATATATTAGTATATAACTTTAAGCTACAGTTATTGTACCAAAGTAAATACATAATTGGTAAGGTAACTATTAATGTAATAAAAGGTACTCTGTCTTTAAAAGAAAAAATAATAATAATAGTCGTGGGAATTATTATTATTAGAAATGGTATGAGCATGAAAAAATCAATAGAAAAAGAGTCTAAGTATGCACTTCTAATATTTATAAAATTATTTACAAAACTGTTGTAAATTAAAGTATAAGGATTGTGGACATATAAAAAACTTAAAATTAAAATAATAATTAAACTAAAGGAAGTAATTATTATTTTATAAATTGTTTTTTTTAATATTATTTTATAAAACCAATAAATTATTAATGTAAAACTATATATTAGTATTATTATTAAATAATTAAAATTATCTATTTTATAGCCTATCTGAAATAATCTTGAAAAAAGAATCAACAATGATAACATTACAATTTTATAAATGTTTTTTAATACAAATTTAATAATCATACTAACTCACCTTGTTGGCTAATTAGCTGCTGGAATCCTAAGCACTCAATTCCTCTAAGCTTTAACTCCTCAGATAATTGCAAATCCTTTTTTTCTTCAAGTGAGTGGTATAATGCAATAGAGTAACCAGAATTTTTTATACCTATAACATTACTCACAACCTTTTCATCAATTTTAGTGGTTACTGCAACAAGTTTATTTACTCTATGAATTTTATAATAATTTTTTTGGATATATTCTGAAAAATCCAATTCACTGTCACTTTCCTGGTTAATAAAATATTCTAATAAAGAGTTAAAATCTTCTTTGCCTAAGATATTAAATTCTCTTGGAACTTTTGAATTTACATATACTTTTGTTTGTATATCCTTTTTTCTCATCATATTTATAAGTGAAATAGCCATATCAACAACTCTTTCTTCATAAACTCCATAAATATCATAATCGTTATTTTTCTTATTTAAATCAACAAATATAACAATCTCTTCACCAGAAATATTCTCAAAATTTTTCACATATAGCTCTCCATATCTAGCGCTTAATTTCCAATGAATTCTTTTCAAACTGTCTCCCTGTCTATATTTCCTCACATCTCTCACTGTGAACTGATCCTCATTATTACCCTTGAAATCTATTGAATCTCTAAATATATCCTTACCACCTGAAGTCAAATTTATCATTTCGTAAATTTTGGGGTAAACCTTTACGTAATCCTTTGTAATAATATTTTTTCTAAGCTCAATCACATTAAAAACATCTCTGATTTTTAAATTCACTTTCCCTAGGTTATATATACCTCTCTTATGAAAAACGATGCTATTTTTAATCCAATGACTTTCTTCAGTTGTCAAACTCACTAATTGTGCTGTATATTCAGTAAAGGCAGTTTCAAAAACAGCACTTCTTATTTCGATATATGGAACTGGCAGATCAACCTCACATTTCAAGATGGTTGTACAATCCGCCGTATCTCCTGCATATAAATAATCCGCCTCAAAATTTATTTCAATTTTAATGTAGTGATTAATAATAGCAATATATATGCTAGTTGAGATTAATAAGAAAAACATTGAATAAAATATGTAATAAAATAATACGCCTCCATAGGCTAGTCCTAATAATAAACTTAAAATAAGTAAAGTAACGAAAGCCTTTTTAAAACTCACCATACTGTACCGCCCTAGGAGTATCAACTCTTTCAATAATATCCCCAACAATATTTTCACTATTAAGACCACTAGCTCTTCCTGCAGAAGAAATTTTTATTCTATGGCTTAATACAGCAACAGCATTATTTTTTACGTCATCCGGAATTACATAATCTCTACCCATAACTAATGCAGAGGCTTGTGCAATCCTTAACAAGCATAGGGATCCTCTTGTACTTGCTCCAAGTGAAATATATTTATTGTTTCTAGTATTATCCGTAATATTAACAATGTAATCAGTAATGGCTTTTGAAGCTTTTATGGTCTTCACCTTTTCTTGTAGCATAATAATATCTGATTCACTTGCTACACTTTCAATTTGAGATAAGGGATCTATCTCTCTATACTTTTGTAAAATTTCAGATTCAGTTACCTTGTCCGCATACCCTATTCGAATTTTCATCATAAATCTATCTAGCTGAGCCTCTGGCAAATTAAAAGTTCCTTCATACTCTACTGGATTTTGAGTAGCCAATACAATAAATGGCTTCTTTAATAAATATGTATTAACTCCTTCTGATACCTGATATTCCTCCATAACTTCTAAAAGAGCAGATTGAGTTTTTGGAGATGTTCTGTTAATTTCATCTGCTAATACTATATTTGAAAAAACAGGTCCTTTATTAAATTCAAATTTGCGATTTTCAGGATTATATATTGATACACCTGTGATATCACTGGGTAATAAGTCTGGGGTAAATTGGATTCTACTATAAGACAAATTTAATGATTTACATATGGCCTTTACTAGCATTGTCTTTCCTACACCAGGAACATCTTCAATTAAAATATGCCCCCCAGAAATTATCCCTTTTAATAAATGCATTATCTCCTTTTGTTTTCCCATTATTACTTTTTCTACATTGTCCAATATCTTTTTTACTAGTATTTCTTCCACTGAGATCGCCTCCACAAATTAATCTTACTTATATTTTACATCATAAATGTAATATTTTATATGTTAATTATAATTATAGTATATTAACACATTTAATAGAATTGCATATTAACAGCACTATATTGTTTATTTGCAATATAAGGATTAAGGTATTTATATATACTAAAAAACTATCCATTAAATTTACTGTTTTATTCTCTTAAAAGTATAGTATAATAATGTAAAGGAGTTGTTTGATATGAGAAAGTTTCTTCCTGTTTTATTTATAATTCTATTTTTCTCTGGTTGTGCTCAGAGTAATAATTATGCAAGTAAGGATATAAAAATTCTAGATAAAAAAAATTCTACTGTATCAACTAAATTAAGTATTTCTGATATTTTTCCATTCAAAAAAAATGTGCAATTAAAATATACTTCAAGTGAAGGACCCAACTCTTACAGTTCAATCTATATAGATTTTATTAAAAACGATAGAATGCAATTTAGATTAGTTAGTTCTGATACAAGTATTGGCTATGTGGTTGAAAATAAAGATGGTGAATTAAGATTTATAACTTCAAGAAATTCTTTTTATTATACTGATGATTTAACTTCTGTTCAAAATGTAAACCCTGAAATAATGCTGAAAGAACCTCTTATCAAAGGAACAACTTGGACTCTACCTAATGGCAGTAAAAGGTATATTTCCAATGATAATATTCAAATAGCTACAGCATCAGGTAAATATATTGCTCTTGAAATTACTACTGAAACTGACAAAGGTAAAACTCTAAACTACTATGCCCCAAATGTTGGTCTTGTAAAAACTATTAGTGATTCAGCCAATAAAAATATTACTTCTTTAGAATCTATCGTTACAGATGCAATTGCCACTGAGACGGTTAAATTTTATTATCCTAATTCTTCAATGAATTCATTAATGTTTATTAAACGACAATTACACTTTAATACTGATGATTTAGCTAAAACATATTTCGAAAAGTACTTTAAAGAATCACCTTCAAGCACCCTCTCTCCAGTCATATCACAAACTACAATGATAAATAAATTATATTTAAATAATGATGAAAATAAGGTATATGTTGATTTCTCAAAGGAACTTATTAAGGAAAGTAATTTAAGTAACAATGAGGAAGCTAATGTTTTAAAATGTATAACTAATACCCTATGTGAATATTTTAACGTAGACAAACTATCACTTACAGTGGAAGGTAACCCCTATGAATCAGGTCATATTATTATGAAAGCAACGGAGCCACTTTATATTGATAATAAAAATATTGATGAATTTAAATAACCTATTAAGTCCTTATTCTTGACAGTCTAAGCCCATTAATATATCATAAATATGTTATGTAATAGAAAACTTAGGAGTGAATCGAATGACTAATATGAAAATTAGAACAAGATATGCACCAAGTCCAACTGGATATATGCATGTAGGAAACTTAAGAACTGCATTATATGCTTACTTAATCGCTAAGCATGAAGGCGGAGATTTTATTTTAAGAATTGAAGATACGGACCAAGAAAGGTTTGTTGAAGGTTCCATAGATGTTATTTATAACACTTTAAAGCTTACAGGTCTTCATCATGATGAAGGTCCAGATATTGGTGGACCAGTTGGACCTTATACTCAAAGCCAACGTAAACCTTTATATCTCCAGTATGCTAAACAATTAGTGGAAACCGGTGAAGCTTATTATTGCTTCTGTACTAAAGAAAGACTAGATATACTCAAAACTACTTCAGAAACCTTAAAGACCACCTTTAGATATGATAAACATTGTATGGGACTAACAAAAGAAGAAGTAGCAGAGAAACTTTCAGCAAAAATTCCGTATGTAATTAGGCAAAATAATCCAACCTCTGGTAATACTACCTTTGATGATGTAATTTATGGTAAAATTGCTGTTGATAATTCAGAATTAGATGATATGATATTAATTAAATCAGATGGCTATCCGACTTACAATTTTGCAAATGTTGTTGATGATCATCTTATGGGCATTACTCATGTAGTAAGAGGAAGTGAATATCTTTCTTCATCTCCAAAATATAATAGATTATATGAAGCATTTGGTTGGGACGTACCGGTTTATGTTCACTGTCCAAACATTATGAAGGATGCTCATCAGAAATTAAGTAAGAGAAACGGAGATGCTTCCTTTGAAGATTTAATGTCAAAGGGATATCTAAAAGATGCGATAATGAATTATATTACTCTTTTAGGTTGGAATCCTGGAACAGAACAGGAAATTTTCTCTCTTCAAGAGCTAATTGAAAGTTTTGATTTCAAAAACATTAATAAAGCTCCCGCTATATTTGATACTGTAAAACTTAAATGGATGAACGGAGAATATATTAAAAAGCTTTCACTTGAACAATTCCACGCTTTAGCTTTGCCTTACTATAAAAATGGTATTGATAAAGACTATGTAGATTTAAATATCATCAGCGAACTTTTACATACAAGGGTTGAAGTTTTAAATGATATTCCTGATTTTATAGACTTTTTTAATGAATTACTTGATTACTCAATAGAAATGTATATTCATAAAAAAATGAAAACAACCTATGAAAACTCTCTAACAAGTCTAGAGAAAGCATTACCAAAATTACAAGCCTTAAGCACTTGGACCTTAGAAGAAATTCAAAATTCAATGACAGACTTAACTAAAGAATTAGAGGTTAAAAACGGAATTGTACTTTGGCCCTTAAGAACGGCTCTTTCAGGAAAACAGGTTACACCAGGTGGAGCTTTTGAAATTGCAATGATTCTAGGAAAAGAAGAATCTTTAAGAAGAATTGAAATTGGCATTGAAAAATTAAAAATTGCTAAATAAAATTTTTAAATATAAAGGGACTGTCTCAATGAATTATTTTGAGACAGTCCCTTTCCCTCATAGTTTTAACCTATTATCATAAGACTTAAATACCAATTAACAATTTGTTCTCCATAAAACATTGCTATAAAGGTCCCCATAACTATAAATGGTCCAAAGGGAATTGCATACTTCCCGCTTTTCTTTTTTGCTACCATCAAGAATACACCTATAATTCCCCCCAATACAAAGGAGAAAAACAACATGACTAAAGCGGGTTTAAAGCCTAAAAATAATCCACATAAAAGACAAATTTCAATATCACCAGTACCCATTCCACGACCCAACGTTGCTAGAACAATTAATCCAATTACTCCACCGCCTAAAACCCCACCATAGATAAAGGGTAAATAACTATTACCATTAAAGAAAGCAATAATCACAAATACAACCCCAATAGCCATTCCTGATCTTGTAGTCTTTAAATAAACATCGGTTGTATCTAAATCTATCATTCCTATTACAATTAAAAAGCAAGAAAGCAATGTGAATTTAATTAAGTCCAGTGTTAAACCAAACTTTAAATAAATTAGCAGAAATAAAATTCCGGTAAATAACTCTATTAACGGATATCTTATAGAAATCTTATCTCCACATTTTCTACATTTTCCTTTTAGAATAAAATAACTTATTACAGGAAATAAGTCATAAGTCTTAATTCTTGTACCGCATTTCATACAATGAGAAGGTGGAAAAGAAATAGACTCCTCTCTAGGAATTCGAAAAATGCATACATTTAAGAAACTTCCAATTACAAGACCAATAATCAACATAAATATTCCAATCATAGTTCCTCCACCACTTCTTCCATAGTATTTAAGATTATATCATTCCAGTTAACAATTATATGAAATAAGCTAACCACATCTTGCTCATTGTATAATAGTATTTTATTTTTTTTATCTAAAGGCATTCTATCAAAATATTCTTTGTCTTTTACAATTTTACCAATAGTTTTAGCAAGGTTAGATCCACTTATTAATTCGCTATCTCTACTTATTTGAAACTCCTTTTCTAGCGCTTTTAATCCAATACTTGTTTTCTTATCTTTTTCGTACATTTTCTGGAGATCTATCTGTATAAAATGTTCCTCAATATTAAACTCTATTTCATACTTTTTAAATAAATAATTAATTACTGTAAAATCATTATTTCCTGAAAAAGTAACTATATATTTTTTGTTTTTATTTAAATACATATCTTTAAAATATTCTTCTGCCAAGATGAGAATCTTCTTTGCATCAGCGGCATTCTCTATCATGTATTGAGTAACTTTTATTTCATTAGTCTCTTTTTCATAATAGCTACAACCAAATACCCCTACACAAATTGGTTTTTTATACACGTAATGCTCAAGATCAAAATATATAGCTTGCTCATAGGCTTCTTTATTTTCATCAAAAGATAAAATATTATCTATATTAAAGCCTCCCGCATCTATATTGTTTTCACGAATAATCACTTTATCACTCTTTTCTAAAATATATAAGTACAATCTGCAGATAAGGTATAAATTACGTCCTTTCTCTCAACAACAATCTTGGTTCTCTCTTGCAATCCTGTATCTTGCAATATCTTGTTTAGCAATTCCTTTGTAGGATTCACACACACAGGATGCTTGACTAACTGAAACATAGAATAATCTCCGCCAGTATCACCATAGGCATAGCTTTCATCTAAATCTATTGAGTATTTTTCTTTGAAATCTAAAATTGCCCTTCTTTTATTTACGCTGTCCCACATTGGCATAACAACACCTGTATATATTTCATTTTCGTCAGTAAGATACTCTGCACCACTATAATCATCAAACCCATATTTTGTAGCCATTTCTCTCACAAGTTCCAAAGGACTACCTGATATGGTTATAATTAAATCCCCCTGCTCTTTATGCCATTTAATCATATCTCTTGTATAAGTGTATACTCTATCACCCTTTTGTTCTACAACTTTTTTTGCTATAAACTCAACTTGAGATCTATGCAACCCCTTAATTGCCTCAATATATATGCCAGCCATTTTCAAAAGGTAATTATCATAATTTCCCTGTCTTTTATCCCATTTATTATATTCTGGCTTAACTTCATTATACCATTTCTCAGATTTAATAATCTCATACTTAACCAATTTCTTAAATATCTCTGCTATTAATCCTTCTCTATATAGTGTTCCATCTAAATCAAAAAAGGCAGCTTTATTTGCCATAGTTATCCTCCAATCCTTTTACTGTTATTATACTATATCTTTAGTATAATCTGAATTTTATTTTATTTTTTATATAGAAAAAACTTAAGGATTGCCATTAGGCAATCCTTAAGTTTTACTTTGATGAATATTATTCTTTAGAATTAGAAAGCAGGTATTATACTACCTTTATACTTATCTTCTATAAACTTCTTTACTTCTTGTGAGTTTAATACTTCAGACAAAGCCTTTATATAAGGTTTGTCCTTATCTTTTTCTCTTACTCCTAATACATTAGCATAGGGTGAATCCTTTGCTTCAATAGCTAAAGCATCTATATTGGGATTCAATTTAGCTTGCAATGCATAGTTTGTATTAATTACTGCTGCGTCAAGATCCTGTAGTACTCTTGGTAGTTGTGCAGCATCTAATTCCTTAATAACTAGCTTTTTAGGATTTTCAGTGATATCAAACTTTGAAACAAGCTCACCAGTTTTAAGCTTTAATAATCCTGCTTTTTCTAAAACTCTTAATGCTCTTGCTCCATTAGATGCATCATTTGGAATAGCTATAATTGCTCCATCCTTTAAATTTTCTAACTTCTTAACTTTGTTAGAATAAACACCCATAGGCTCAAGATGAATCTTCACTGTATAGGTTAACTTAGTTTTATGTTCTTTATTAAACTGATTTAAGTAAGGAACATGTTGAAAGAAGTTTGCATCTAGTTCTCCGTTGTCAACGGCTAAGTTTGGTTGAACATAATCAGAAAATTCCTTAATTTCTAAGGTATACCCCTTCTTTTCCAATAATGGTTTAATAAAATCTAATATTTCTTTATGTGGTGCAGGTGAAGCACCAACCTTAATTACTTTTTTATCCTGTGCCTCTTCTTTCTTAGCTGTGCATCCTACAATTCCTGTAATAACTAAAAGTGTTAATAAAATTGATAATAATTTTTTCATAAGTAATTCCCCTTTTTTTAACTTAATTTTTTATATAAAAGATTACCTAGACTTTGAAAAGCTTGAACAATTAATATAAGAATAATAACTGTATAAACCATAATATCGGTCTGGAATCTATAATAGCCATAATTCATTGCAGCACTTCCTAGTCCTCCTCCGCTAATAGCACCTGCCATAGCCGAATATCCAACTACACTTATTACTGTTAAAGTAATACCCAAAACAATGGATGGAAGGGCCTCCTTTATCATAACCTTAAATATTATTTGAAAATTGCTAGCCCCAAAAGCTTTTGCTGCTTCAATAATTCCATGGTCCACCTCTCTTAATGCAGATTCTATAACTCTAGCTGCAAATGGAGTTGCTCCAATAGTTAAGGGCACCATGGCTGCAGTTGTTCCTATAGTAGTTCCTACAATTAGTCTAGTAAATGGAAAGATTGCAATCATCAATATTAGGAATGGAAAACTTCTTAAAATGTTTATAATAAAATCCAAGGTTTTGAAAACTATTTTATTTGGTTTTAATCCCTTTTCATTAGTAACTACAAGTATTATGGCTGGAATAAATCCTAATATCACCGCGAAAACCGTTGAAAGCAAAACCATAAAAATTGTTTCTTCTAAGGCAGGTAAAAGTATCTCCCTAAATATCATTTTCAATAACCTCCCAATTAACTTTCTTCTTGTTTAAACTTTCAATTACTCTAACACTACTTTCTTTTGGAACATTAATAACTAAACTTCCTAGTACATCATCTCTAAATTTTTCCAGCTTGCCCCAGACAATCGAAAAATCTAAATCTAATTCTCGAGCTAAAGAAGTTATAATACAATTTTCACTTTCTTCCTTAGGGAAAAATATCTTAATATTAATTCCTATTTTAGGCAAAACTTCATCTTCTCCCATAAGTCTTTTGAAGTTTTCATCTGGTCTTAAAAATAAAGTTTCTACTTCCCCTAAACTTTTTATTTCTCCAGATTCCATTAGAGCCACTCTGCTACAAATATCCTTAATAACCTCCATTTGATGGGTTACAATTATAATTGTAATCTTCAATTTTTGATTTATTTCTTTTAATAACCCCAAAATTGATCTGGTAGTACTTGGATCTAAAGCTGATGTTGCTTCATCACAAAGAAGAACTTTAGGCTTTAAAGCAAGGGCTCTAGCAATTGCTACTCTTTGTTTTTGACCACCACTTAATTCCCTAGGTAAACTATTGGCTTTTTCTTCTAAACCTACTAATTTTAAAAGATCTAATACTCTATTTTTTATTTCTTTCTTATCCATTCCCCAAACTTCCAGGGGTAAGGAAATATTATGATATACATCCTTTCTGTTTAAAAGATTAAAGTTCTGAAAAATCATACCTTGTTCTTTTCTTAGTAGTCTTAACTCCATTGATCCAAGAGTATTAACCTCCTTACCCATGACCTTTATACTACCACTATCATACTTTTCCAGACCATTTAAACACCTTAAGAGCGTTGATTTTCCAGCTCCACTATGCCCAATGATTCCAAAAACTTCACCTTGTTTTATATCCAAAGTTACGTCTTTTAAAACTACATCCTTAGAAAAACTCTTATGTACCTTTACTATTTCTATCATTTCTGCTCCTCCAAATATAAAAAAAATAAACCCGAGGAAACCTCGGGTTAAAAACCAAATGTCTCCTCATCTATCAGCTTAAGCTGCAGGAATTAGCACCGTGTATTATATATGATAATACCGGTTGCCGGGTTTCACAGGGCCAGTCCCTCCACCTCTCTAGATAAGCTCTATTAAATTATAAATTTTATTATAATGACCAAATGTTATTTTGTCAATACCTTTTTACTAAAGGAAAACATTTTTTTTACTAAAGGAAAACATTTTTCACATAATCCTTAATAATATTGATATATGTATCGCTCAACAAGTAAAACCTACAGCCAACATAGTCATAAGCTACTTTGTTTTCAACCCATTTAACTTCACATAAACACCAAAATGAAGGATTATCTCCAATTTGAAGCATAAAAGAAATAAAATCTCCTACTTTTATAGGGAGCCTAGTATTAAAGCATATTCCTGATTCAGAAATATTAACAGTGGTCATTAAAGGGGTACTCCTGTCATAATTTTTGTATATGCTTACATTGTTTATAATAGGGTAAAAAATTTCAATTCTATAACTTACTCTTAAATCATATCTTTTTTGGGCTTCCAGACCTCTCTCATCTTTATTGTTATCTGTAGTATTCATATCCATAAAATTCACCATCCCATACGATTATACCATTTTATACATTGTTTTGAAACAATTATTAATAATTTCTGACACTTGACTTTTAGGTCAAGTGATGTTATTATTCAATTGAGAATAATTTTCAATGGGGAGGTGACTTTATGAGTGTTATTGATTTAAAACCTGGTATAAAAGGCACTATTAATTATATTAAAGGTGATGATAAACTTGTAAAAAGATTACTTGCATTAGGATTTATTGAGGGTACAGAGATATTTTTTAAAAATACAGCACCTTTTGGAGATCCCGTAATTTTGAACCTACGTGGCTTCGACCTTGCAATTAGAAAAAAAGATGCAAAGCATATTCATGTAAGGGAGGCATAATATGATTACAGTAGCTCTACTTGGAAACCCTAACGTTGGTAAAACTACATTATTTAATTTACTTACGGGTTCTGACCAGTATGTAGGTAATTGGGCTGGAGTAACCATTGATAGAAAAGAAGGTTTTATTAATAATTCTATAAAACTTGTTGATCTTCCAGGAATATATGCAATGGACACATATTCAAATGAAGAAAAAGTTTCCAAAGCATTTCTAGAAAACGAAAAGGTAGATGTTATTCTAAACATTGTTGATGCATCAAACCTTGAAAGAAATCTTTATCTTACAACGCAATTAAAACAATTTAATAAACCAATAGTTTTAATATTAAATATGGTTGATGTCATAGACAATCAGGGTACTAAAATCGATTACAGTATACTTTCAAAAGAATTAAAAGTGAATGTGATTCCTATTATTGCTTCTAAACAAATAGGAATAGAAAAGGTAACTGAACTACTGAAAAGTGGTGATTTTTTATCTCAAACAGATGATAATCGTTATCAATTCCATACAGAAAAAGAAGCTTATAATTTTATTGAAAATATATTAGCCAAATGTATGGTTTCTCCTAACCTAAAGGTGGTATCCGCAACTGAAAAAATAGATAAAATAGTTTTAAATAAATTTTTGGCTTATCCAATATTTCTTTTAATACTTTTTTTTATTTTCCAATTTACTTTTTCTTGGGTTGGACAGCCTTTAGCTGATTTATTAAGCAGTTTTCTCGACGATGGTTTAGTTCCTTTGCTTGATAAAGCACTATCAAGTTCTAGCTCTTGGTTTCATTCCTTGATAGTCAATGGAATTGTAGGTGGAGTAGGTTCTGTAGTAGTTTTTTTACCAGTGATTTTAGCGCTATTTCTAGGCGTAACCTTCTTAGAAGATAGTGGATATATGGCTAGAGCAGCTTTTATAATGGATAAGCTTATGAGAAAGATGGGACTCTCTGGTAAAGCTTTTATTCCACTTATCATTGGCTTTGGTTGTTCAGTACCAGCTATAATGTCTGCTAGAACCTTAGAAAGCGAGAAAGACAGAAAACTTACAGCACTTTTAGTGCCGTTAATGTCCTGTAATGCTAGATTACCTGTATATGCACTTTTTGCCTCAACTTTTTTCCCAGGTAATGGAGCTTTAGTAGCAGGTTCTCTGTATTTACTAGGAATATTTGTTGCCTTTTTATTAGGGATACTTTTTAAAAATACACTTTTCAGAAAAAGTGAAGAGCCCTTTATAATTGAACTTCCACAATATAAAATGCCTGAACTTAAAGCTCTGACTCTTCATACTTGGGAAAAAGGTAAGGGTTTTCTTAAAAAGGCTGGGACTATTATATTCTCAATTTCAGTAATTATATGGGTCTTATCTAATTTTAATTTTTCAGGTTTAACAAATATAAATTCAAGTTTTCTTTCTGATATAGGAAGATTTATAAGCCCTATCTTTAAGCCTATGGGCTTTGGCACTTGGGAAAACTCAGTTGCCTTACTTGCAGGATTAGCTGCCAAAGAGGTGATTATAGGTACCTTAGGGGTTATTTATGGGGGTAATTTAGTTGGTATTTTACCACATACTTTTTCAACACTTTCCGCTTATAGCTTCCTAGTTTTTATATTACTTTATACCCCTTGCCTTTCCGTAATTGTAACTATGAAAAAAGAGTATGGAAATAAAATGGCTGTTTTTTCAGTGGTTTATCAATTAGTACTTGCCTGGATAATGTCCTTTTTAGTATATAATGTTGGTGCTCTTTTTTTAAAATTCTTTTAAAGAAGGTGAGTTTATGATTATAGAAATTTTTGTTACAGTTGCTATCGTTATTATAGCTTCAAGAATATTATATAAAAGTATAAAGAAAAAGTCAGTAGGCCAATGCGACTGTGGTGGTTGTTCCACTCATTGCCCAAATTATAAGAAATAAAAAAGGAGGTTTCCCTCCTTTTTTATTTCAGGTTGATGACAAACCCGGTATAATTTTCAATTATACTGGGTTTGTCTTACATAAATTTATGCGGTAGCATTCTGACTTATAAATAAATTAGATAAAAGCACTAAATTTTTGAAGAAACAATCAAAAAATAAGTGCGCCAGCACCCTGGATATCTTCTT
>JACMJL010000279.1 GCA_014380625.1 Clostridiaceae bacterium | reverse complement strand
TTTTTATCCTTTATAAAATCTAATAACAAAAAACCAACTCCTTGAAAAATAATTTCTAAATTTGTTTGTAAATTAGTCTTAATACTAATTATATACAATATTTATATAGAAAAACAAGGTTACAGTATTAAAATATAAATTTCTATTGATAATATACCTATATTAGAATAAAATATGAATAATAACTAAAAATAGTTAGATAAAGTTCGTAATTTTGAAAAATAGGTGATGAAATGTATAAATTCAGTAGAAACCAAAGAGTATCTGCAATAATGAAACTTTTAGTAGAAAATCCCAATAAAATTGTAAACCTGAATAGCTTTACTGAGCTTTTTAATGCAGCAAAATCTACTGTTAGCGAAGATATATTTATTGTAAGAGATACATTAAATAGATTAAATATGGGTAGAATAGAAACGGTTCCAGGGGCAGCTGGTGGAGTAAAGTATATCTCTGGACTTCCTGAAGAGAAAGCAAAAGAATATGCTAAAAGTTTATGTGATGCATTAAGTGATAAAAGTAGGGTAACACCAGGAGACTTTTTGTATTTAACAGACTTAATTTGTAATCCAGAGATAGTGCATAAGGCAGGACTGATATTAGCATCAGCCTTTAGTGATATACAAATAGACTACGTAATTACAGTAGAAACAAAAGGAATTCCTTTAGCTTACGAAGTATCAAAGTTATTAGGCGTTCAGCTAGTAATTGTTCGTAGAGAAAATAAGATAACAGAAGGTCCCTCCGTTAGCATTAACTATGTTTCTGGTTCTAATAGAAGAATCCAAAACATGTCATTATCAAAGAAGGCTATGAAAAAAGGGAGTAATTGTATTTTTATTGATGATTTCATGAAGGCTGGAGGAACTGCGTTTGGCATAATTGATCTAATGAAAGAATTTGAAAGTACAGTATTAGGCATAGGAATCCTCGTAGATAATGTTCAAACGCCTAAGAAAAAAGTACATGATTATATTTCTATAGTGGACTTAATTGAGATAAATGAAGAAGGATTTGCAAAGCTTGAACCATCAAAATTGTTCAAATAATTAAATTTTCAAAATATTTCTTGTTTTTTACAAAAAAATAGAAGGAAAAATATAAATTATAGAGAATAATATATATAACGCAACCTGGAGGTGGATTTAAATGCAGATTACAGATGTTAGAGTTAGAAAGATAGCTGCAGAGGGTAAAATGAAGGCAATAGTTTCAGTAACCTTTGATAATGAATTCGTAGTTCATGATATTAAGGTTATAGAGGGTCAAAATGGCTTATTTATCGCTATGCCAAGTAGGAAGACTCCTAATGGAGAATTTAAGGACATAGCTCACCCTATAAATACTTCGACTAGAGAAAAGATTCAACAATCAATTCTTGACGAGTATGAAAAAGTTAAAAACGAGGAAGTTCCAATTGCACAAGAAGAAGTAGTAGTAGAGGTAGAATAATTTACTAGATAAAAAGGAGTTTTATACTCCTTTTTATTTATTTAAAAAAAATCTGCTGTTAGGTTGAAAATAATTGCCATATAAAATATAATAATAATGGCATCTTTTTAGATGTTGGTATTAAATAATGCTAATTTTAGTATAAAGAGGTGTTAAAATGTATAAATGTGCTATAATATTGGCCGCAGGAGAAGGAAAAAGAATGAAGTCTGATCTCTCAAAGGTCTTGCATAAGGTTTCTGGAAAAGAAATGGTTAATCATGTAATAGATACCATGAAAAAATCTAATTTATTAGATATAAATGTGATTGTTGGGAAATGTGCGGAAGCAGTAAAAGCTGCAACAATTTCAAGGAGTGTAACCTACTCATTTCAAGAAAAACAATTAGGAACTGGACATGCTGTTTTAAGTGCTAAAGAGTTTTTAAAAGATAAAACAGGTACAGTTGCAATTTTTTCAGGGGATGCTCCATTAATTACAATGGAAACTGTGGAGGAATTTTTAAATTTTCATGTAAAACAAGAATTTAAAGCAACAATATTAACTTCTATTGTAGATGATTCTAAAAAGTATGGAAGAATCATTAGAGATGAAAAAGGAACTGTATTAAAGATTGTAGAACATAAAGATTGCAATGCTGAGGAATTAAAGGTTAAAGAGATAAATGCTGGAATGTACTGCTTTGATATAGAAGTATTATTGGATAGCTTAAGCAAATTAAGCAATGACAATGCTCAAGAAGAGTATTATATAACAGATGTAATAGAGATAATTAGGGCACAGGGTTTAAAAGTTGGTGCAATTGATGTACCTTTTGAAGAAACCTTAGGTGTAAACTCAAGAATAGAACTTGCTCAGGCTGAAAGGGTTATGAAGAATAGAATTAATACAAAACATATGGAAAATGGAGTTACCTTAATCGATCCTGAGAATACTTATATTGGTACCGAGGTTGAGATCGGAAATGATACAATAATATATCCTGGCAATATAATTGAAGGTAGAACTATAATTAAATCAAATTGCTTGTTATATCCTAATTCTAGAATATCTGATAGCGTAATTGAAGAAGGAGTAACTATTCAAAGTTCTGTTATCCTAGAAAGTCATATAGGTAAAGAAACTACTGTTGGACCTTATGCTTACATTAGACCTGAAAGTGAGATTGGTAAGCATGCCAGAATAGGTAATTTTGTTGAGATAAAAAAATCTAAAATTGGCGATAATACAAAGGTATCTCATTTAACTTATATTGGGGATGCTGAAGTTGGAAGCGGATGCAACTTTGGTTGCGGTACTGTAGTTGTAAATTATGATGGAAAGAAGAAATATAAGACAATAATAGGCAACAATGCCTTTATAGGTTGTAATACTAATTTAGTTTCACCGGTAGAGGTTAAAGATAACACTTATATCGCAGCTGGATCTACTATAACAAAGGAAGTCCCTACAGGAAGTTTAGCCATTGCTAGAGCAAGGCAAATAAATCTAGAGGGTTGGGTAGACCGAAAAGGGTTAAAAAAATAGTTTGAGGAGGTTAATGTACCTATGATAAGCCATGGAAAAAGTATTAAAATATTTTCTGGAAACTCACATCCGGAACTTGCACAGGATATTGCTAATATTTTAGGAGTACAGGTTGGAGATTCAAAGGCAGGTAAATTTAGTAATGGTGAAATATCAGTAGATATAAATGAAACTGTAAGAGGCACAGATGTTTTTGTCATTCAACCAATTGCAGAACCAATTAATGATTCATTGATGGAATTACTAATAATGATGGATGCATTTAAAAGGGCCTCAGCTGGGAGGATAACTGCGGTTGTTCCACACTATGGATATGCAAGGCAGGATAGAAAAGCTAAAGCCAGACAGCCTATAACTGCTAAACTTGTGGCCGACCTTATTCATACGGCTGGGGCGGATAGGGTACTTACTATGGATTTACATGCTCCACAAATTCAAGGTTTCTTCAATATACCTGTGGATCATTTGGTTGGTGAACCAATACTTGCAAAGTACTTTAAGAGTCTGAATTTTGGACCTGATGATGTGGTGGTGGTTTCTCCAGATATTGGTGGCGTAAAAAGGACAAGAAAGCTTTCTGAACACCTTCATTACCCCATGGCCATTATCGACAAAAGAAGACCTAGACCTAATGTTTCTGAAATAGTTAATATTATTGGAGACGTAAGAGGTAAAAAGGTTATTCTAATAGATGATATTATCGATACGGGTGGTTCAATAACCAATGGAGCTAAGGCTCTTATGGACTTAGGTGCAACAGAAGTATATGCATGTTGCACACATGCAGTACTTTCAGGAAATGCCATTGAAAATTTACAAAACTCTGTTCTAAAGGAATTAATTGTGTTAAATACGATTCCTATACCTGCAGAAAAGCGTTTTGAAAAGTTGAAGGTATTATCAGTAGCACCTGTATTTGCAGAGGCAATTAGACGAATCTATGAAGATGTCTCAGTAAGTAAGATATTTGAAGTAGAATAGAAAGTTATTTCAGATATTTTTGGGGGGGTCAGTTTAAAACTGATTCCCCTATTTATTTTTATTAGGTGGAAAACAGGAAGATACTATGATTTTCTTGGTATTTTCTTTAATATATCGTATACTAGTTAATTATTTGTAACTTTTATAAATAAAACATCAATTGGTAGAAGATTTGTGATAGATTATATTTATATGGTTTTTTATACTAATTACATTTAGGAGGTTGAAAGTTATGGAAGGTACTATTGGAAGAATTTTAATTGTAGATGATGATGAAAATATCTGTGAAGTAATAAAAATGTATGTTGAAAATTATGGTTATAGCACAAAGGTATGTCATGACGGTAGAGCTGCAGAGGAATGTTTTTTAACTTATAAACCTGATTTAGTATTACTTGACATTATGCTTCCTCATATTGATGGTATTGATGTTTTAAAGTGGATAAGGAGAGAAAATAATACTCCAGTAATATTATTAACCGCAAAAGGGGAAACCTTTGATAAGGTTTTAGGATTAGAACTGGGAGCAGATGATTATATTGTTAAGCCTTTTGAACCAAAGGAAATGGTAGCTAGAGTTAAGGCAGTGCTTAGGCGATTTAATTCTGATAAATCAAATAAAGAAGTATTAAATTTTGACGAACTAAATGTAGATATTAATTCTTATAATGTAGTTTATAAGAATGAAGAAGTTAAAATGCCACCTAAGGAATTTGAACTCCTACATTATTTAGCTAGTAATAAAAATAGGGTTTTCACAAGGGAACAACTTTTGTGTGAGGTTTGGGGATATGACTATCCTGGAGACTCAAGAACTGTGGACGTACATGTTAAGCGTTTGAGAGAAAAACTTCAAGGAGGTTCCAATTGGCAAATTGAGACTGTATGGGGAGTCGGATATAAATTTGAGGTGAAATAGATGAAAAAAGGTCTTTTTACAAAAATGATACTAGCCTACTCCATAATAATTTCTATTGGATTTATTATTACTGCTACCATACTTTCCTTTTGGTTTCAAGGATATTACAATGATCAAAAAAAGAACGAACTTATAAGCCAAGGACAATATATTCAAGACGTGGCCTTAGAATACCTAAACCAAAAGGTGCCAATGGATATCGTTGAGGCCAGGCTTAAGAAACTTGGGGGCTATTCAAAATCGGATATATTGTTAATAACAAATTATGGCTTAGTAGAGGCTGTTTCTGATGACAAGTATAAAAAATTTGAAGGTAATCAAATTGTTACAACGGATTTAGTGGAACTTAGAAAAGGCGAAAAACATATAATCGAATCTAAGGAATACAAAGACATATTTAAAGAATCTTCTCATATTTTTATAATTCCTATGTATAAAGAGGAATATTTTGAAGGAGCGATAATGATGAGTACTCCTTTGAAGTATATGAAGGAACCTTTAGATAAGGTTTACAGCATTATTTGGTTATCTGCATTTATTGCAATAACTGGATCTTTTTTCATATTATATTACTTTTCCCAGAAGATAATTATTAAGCCTTTATTAGAAATAAATAATGCAGTTGGCAAGATATCACAAGGTGAAGTTGGTAAAAGGATTGTAATTCATTCTACAGATGAAATAGGAGAACTGGCAAAAGCGTTCAACTCTATGGCAGATTCCCTGGAACAGGTAGACAGAAACAGGCAAAGATTTATTTCTAATGTTTCGCATGAACTTAGATCACCAATTACTTCAATAAGAGGCTTTATTGGCGGAATACTTGATGGAGTAATCCCTAAGGAAAAGGAAAATTATTATCTAAGCATTACAAATGATGAGATTCAAAGATTAACTAGGCTCGTAAATGACTTATTAGATTTAACCGCAATTGAGTCAGGACAACTTTCTTTATATCAAAATGTTATAGATATAAATGAAGTTATTAGACTATGTATAACTAAGTTTGGTATACAAGTGGACTCTAAGAGAGTAAATGTAGACGTACTATTTGAAGGGAACAGTTTACAGGTATTTGCTGATAGAGATCGAATTATTCAGGTATTAACTAATCTTATCGATAATGCAATCAAATATGTTAGTGAAGGTGGAAGAATAAAGATAACAACTAAGACAAAAGGAGCAAAGGCTTATATATCAGTCTTTAATGATGGACCAACAATTTCAGCGGAAGATTTAAAACATATATGGGATAGGTTTTATAAAGCTGATAAATCAAGAACTTCGAAATCAAGTACGGGATTAGGACTTCCCATCGTAAGAAGTATTTTAAGCCAACATGGTGAAGATATTTGGGTGGAAAATAAAGAGGGCGATGGAGTAAATTTTATATTTACGTTGAAGAGAACTTAATTAACAAGGATTTTGAGGAGGTGCATACTTTATATGAATAAAAATCATAGAGAAATAGAAGATGATATTTTAGATAAGGTCTCAGGAAAGATAAACTTTAAAGAAAAAAAGAGCAAACAATTCTTAAGATTATTTGTAAAAGGAGTAGCCTTTTTAGCCGTAGCTGCAATTTCAGGTGGAATGGCTGGGTCCTATAACAGTAGTAAAAAGACTCCAATTTATATTTACCCGCCAACCAATAATAGTCCAGGTACCATAAGTAGTATTATTAGTCCAATCTCAGAGTATGGAATAATTACTAAAAATGATATAATTAGAGTGGCTGAAACAATATCTCCTTCAATAGTAGGCGTACATTTAGAAACGTTAAGTCAAAGGGTAAGTAATGGAATCATATTTAAAGCAGAGGGGTATATTATTACTAGTTATAGTAACATAAAGGATAAAGATAAGGGAAAAATTATGGTTATGTTACAGAATAATGATAATAAACAAGTAGCTGACTTGTTAGGTTTTAATGAGGTTTCAGATATTGCAGTAATAAAAATTCAAGGTAAAAACTTTCCCACAGCTAAATTTGGAGATGCTACTAAAGTAAACGTAGGGGAAATAGTAGTTGCTCTGGGTAATCCTTTGGCTAAACAACAGGTTTTTGGAACAATTACTCATGGCATATTAAGCACTTTAAATAAAAGTATTGAGGTTCAAGATAGTATTACTAAAAGTAAAACCACTTATAATTTATTTCTGACGGATGCAGTTATTAATCAAGGGAATTCCGGTGGACCCCTATGTAATTTATCAGGTGAAGTGATTGGAATAAATAGTCTTAAAATAGCAAACTATGAAGGAAAAATTGATGGTTTAAGTTTTTCACTTTCAATGAGTAGTATTAGAGAAATTATTGATAATATTATGAATGTAGGACGTGTTAGCAAAGCTCAAATTGGAATAAAAGCAATTAAAGCGGTACTTGAAGATGAAACAATTAAGGGTGCATATGTTCAGGATGTAGTCACTGGTACTGGCTCAGATGCAGCCGGGATAAAACCTACTGATATAATTATTGAAGTTGATAATCAAAAAATAAGTAACGTGGAAGACTTAAATTCTATAATCTCAAAGCGTAAAGTGGGAGATAAAGTCCACATTAAGATTTGGCGAAATATGAAGATAATAGATAAGGACATACAGCTTTCAGAACAACAAGATAATAACTCGTGATTTGACAGTTTACCATAAAATTTTAGGCAATATACATTTATATATGATGTATATTGTCTATTTGATTTTTAATTTGGATACTATGATTTGTTGAAAAGTTGATTTATAATTAGAAGAAAAGTAAGGGCGGTGGGGATGAAGCCTGGCTTGTTATTTTTTTGATGCTCCCTAAATAGTTAATATAAATAAAAAAAGTGTTTTGGAGGAAGTATAAAATGCATTTAATCGTAGGCTTAGGCAATCCTGGTACACAATATAAAAGTACTAGACATAACGTTGGTTTTGATATTTTAGATTTAATAAGTGAGAAGTATAATATAACTGTTAATAGGATAAAATTTAAAGGTGTATATGGAGAAGGTATCATAGGGGGAGAAAAGGTTATTTTGTTAAAACCATCAACCTTTATGAATCTTAGTGGGGAGAGTGTAAGAGAGGCTGCTAGTTTTTATAAAATTAACGTTCTTAATATAATAGTTCTCCAAGATGATATTAGTTTAGAAGTTGGAAGAATGAGAATAAGGTCAAAAGGAAGTGCAGGAGGGCATAATGGATTAAAGAGTATTATTTTGAATCTGTCCTCAGAGGAGTTTGTTAGATTTAAAATTGGAGTTGGACAGCCCAAAGGAGAATTGGTTTCACATGTTTTGGGGAAGTTTTCAAAAGAGGAAAGAAATCTAATAGATGAGGTCAATAATTCTACTGTTGAAGCAATTGAACTAGTTATTAAACAAGGAGCAGCTCAGGCTATGAACAAATTTAATGGATATAAAGCAGAGCTTAAGGAGTGTTAATATGAGATTTAATGGGCTTTTACAGCCATTAAAGGAGAGTAAAGAGTTTAAAGATATACTTGTAGGAATAGAAAAAAACAGGTATCCTATTGGAATTTTTGGGCTTTCAGAATCCTCTAGAAGTTACTTAATAGAAGGTATTTATGATGAAAAGGCAATACCTTTTGTTGTAGTTACTTCAAGTGATGTTGAAGCTAAAAATATATACGAGGATCTATCGCTTTATTCAACTGATGTGTTTTATTTTCCATCAAAAGAAGTGGTTTTCTATAATATTGATGCAATATCTGGAGACCTAAGATGGGAGAGACTAAAAGTTATTCGCCAAATGATGACAAATAAAAAGAAAATAATTGTATGTTCAATTGAAGCTTTTATAGGAGCATATATACCAGTAAATTTATATAGGGAATATACGTATAAATTTTCAGTAGGAGATATAGTTGATTTGAGAAAGTTCTCAGAACAACTTGTGCAAGCTGGATATGAAAGAGCGGAGATGGTAGAGGGTAAAGGTCAGTTTTCTCTAAGAGGAGGAATTTTAGATATATATTCTCCTATAGAAAACATGCCATACAGAATTGAATTTTTTGGAGATGAAGTTGATTCTATTAGGAGTTTTAATCTTCAGTCACAAAGAAGTATAGATAAAATTAAAAAAGTCGAAATTTTTCCCGCAAAAGAAATAATACTTAATGCTCTTAGTATAGCTAAGGGTTCTGCAGCTATGCAAAAAGAATTGGATATAATTATAGAAGGTTCTAAGAATAAAAAAGATAAAGAGATATTTAATAGTATAAAAGAAACTACTAATACTAATTTAGAACTTTTAAAAGAAAATTGGAGTTTTGAAAATATAGATAGTTTTTTACCTTATTTTTATGAGAAAACTTCTACATTTTTTGATTATATAGGTGAATGTATTATTGTAATGGATGATGTTCAAAGGTGTAAGGGAAAACTTGATAGTGTATATTTTGAATTTGAAGAAAGCTATAAACATTTTCTCGAAAGAGGAAATATACTCCCAAAACAAGGTGAATTATTAACTAAAAAAGATTATGTGCTAGACAAGTTTATAGAGAGTAAAGTTGTAACTTTAAATATAATCCCTAAATCAACCAGTATTCTAGCCCCTAAAGCTATTATTTCATTTACTGAGATTACACTCCATAATTACCACGGACAATTAGAATTACTTATAGAAGATATACTTGATAAGAAAAAAAGAGGCTTTAAAACTGTTATTTTGTCAGGAACTAGACCAAGAGGAGAGCGATTGGTAAATACATTGAGAGATAGAGGTATCGAAAGTACCTATAAAGATGTTATAAAGGATATTCAAGGTGGAGAAGTTGTAATAACCTTTGGAAACCTATTAAAGGGTTTTGAGTATCCTGAACTTAAAGTATGTGTAATCTCAGATAAGGAAGTTTTTGGGCAATCAAAAATTAAGGCTGTTAATAAATCAAACAAAAAAGGAATAGGAAAAATAAAAAGTTTTGCAGAATTAAAGTTAGGGGATTATGTAGTACATACAAACCATGGTATAGGAGTTTTTAGAGGAATTAAGCAGTTAGAAGTTGAAGGTCATAAAAAAGATTATTTGCATTTAAGTTACGATGGCAAAGATACTCTTTATGTTCCCGTAGAACAGCTTGATTTTGTTCAAAAATATATCGGTAGTGAAGGTAAAAATCCTAAGATTAACAAGTTAGGAGGACAGGAATGGATTAAAGCTAAGAGTAAAGTTAGAAACTCAATAAATGAAATTGCTGAGGAACTTTTAAAACTCTATGCTGAAAGATCAACTTTAAATGGATTTGTATATTCAAAGGATACTGTTTGGCAGAAGCAATTTGAAGAGGAATTTCCGTATGAGGAAACTGCAGATCAATTAACCGCAGTTGAAGATATTAAAGGAGATATGGAATCTAATAAACCAATGGATAGATTGCTTTGTGGAGATGTAGGGTATGGGAAAACGGAAGTTGCAATTCGAGCAGCTTTTAAAGCCGTAATGGATGGTAAACAAGTAGCTCTTTTAGTGCCTACTACAATACTTGCAGAACAACATTATAACAATTTAGTTCAAAGATTTTCAGATTTTCCTGTTAAAATTGATATGATAAGTAGGTTTAGGACCCCTGCACAACAGAAGATTACAATTAAATCTGTAAAGGATGGGAATGTAGACATTCTTATCGGTACTCACAGAATAATTCAAAAGGATATTCAATTCAAAGAATTAGGCTTATTAATTGTGGATGAAGAGCAACGTTTTGGTGTAACTCATAAAGAAAAAATTAAAAATCTTAAGAAAAATGTGGATGTATTAACTTTAACTGCTACTCCTATACCTAGAACTCTTCATATGTCCTTAATAGGGGTAAGAGACATTAGTGTTATAGAGACAGCTCCTGAGGAGCGCCACCCAATTCAAACCTATGTGGTAGAGTATAATGAGCAATTAATTAGAGATGGTATAATGAGAGAATTAAATAGAGGTGGACAGGTCTATTTTGTTTACAATAGAGTCGAAAGCATTGGAGAGATGTCTAGTTATATTTCTAAATTGGTTCCAGAAGCTAGGGTAGCTATTGCACACGGGCAGATGACAGAAAGAGAATTAGAAAAAGTTATTCTTAATTTTGTTAAAAATGAAATAGATATACTTGTTTGCACCACCATTATTGAGACTGGTATGGATATACAAAATGTTAATACAATGATAATTTATGATTCTGATAAAATGGGTCTTTCTCAGCTTTATCAATTAAGAGGGAGAGTTGGGCGATCTAACAGAATAGCCTATGCATATTTTACATATAAAAAAGATAAGATATTAACTGAGGTTGCTGAGAAAAGATTAAAAGCCATTAAGGATTTCACCGAATTAGGCTCTGGGTTTAAAATAGCGTTAAGAGACTTAGAAATTAGAGGTGCAGGAAACATGATGGGGTCAGCTCAACATGGTCATATGGCTTCAGTTGGATATGATCTGTATTGTAGGATGCTTGAAGATACAATTAAGCATATAAAAGGGGATATACAGGTAGAAAAGGTAGAAACTACAGTGGAGCTTAAATTAGATGCTTATATTCCAGGGACATATATAAAAGATGAAACTCAGAAAATAGAAGTTTATAAGAAGATAGCAGCAATTTCTTCAAAAGAAGATATGATGGAGATTCAAGAAGAGATAGAAGATAGATTTTCTAATATTCCATTATCTGTATACAATCTCATGGAAATTTCTTACATAAGGGCCATCGCGGGTATAATCGGAATTGAAGAAGTGAAAGAAAAAGATGATGAGGTATTGTTGAAATTTGATTCAGGAAAAAGGCTAAATGAAGAATTAATAGCAGGAATAAATAATAAATATAGAAATATACTTAAGTTTAAAATCACTGATAAACCTATATTAGCATATAAAATTAATGGGATGAAAAAGGATATTGTATTAAAAAATTTATGTGATATCATAGAATATATGAAATCAGTGGTTGAAAGAAACTAATTTTATGTTAAAATTAATGTATTGTTAAAAAAACAATAAACACAAAGAAGCGGGGGAATAATATTGAAGAACATAAAAAAAATATTAATTGCTGGGGCGATTGGTGTATTTGTAATCTCATCTGTTGGTTGTAATATGGTGGCTAAAACACCAGAAGCAATTAAAAGGGCTCCAGTTGCAACAGTAAATGGAGAAACTATTACAAAAGAACAACTTGATTTGAGAATGGTACCAACAACATCATCGTTTGAAACTCAATACGGAAAAGATTGGAAAAGCAACCCTCAATATGTGACAAGTTTTGAGGAGGAGAGGACAAAGACTCGCCAAGGCATGATTGATGATATTGTAATATTGCAGCATGCTAAAGACGCTAAAGTAATTCCTACTGATAAAGTTATTGACGACGAAGCTAAGATTCAGTTAGAAGCAACAGTTAAGCAAGTAGGAGATGAAGCTAAATTCGCAGAAGCTTTAAAACAATATGGTTTTACTAAGGAAACCTATACTACCTTTTTAAAGGGAAGTATTAAAGTTTCAAAAGCTGTAGAAGGATTATTAAAGGATGTAAAGGTTGAAGATGCGAAGGTTCAAGCAGAATATGACGCAAATAAAACTACAAAATATACAAAAGAAAAAAACTTAGTCCATATTTTCCGTATTCTTTCCATTGCTGAAGCGGATTCTAAGGCTATAATTGAAAGATTAAACAAGGGTGAAGATTTCGCTAAAGTTGCAACTGAAATCTCAACTGATGCTGCTACAAAAGCTAGTGGTGGAGAGCTTGGAGACTATTTTTATGACGAAAGTCAAAATCAAGGTAACATAGATCCTCAATTAGGAAAAGCAGCTATGACTATGGATGTGAATAAAATCTCTGCTCCAATTAAAACAACGGAAGGCTTTAATATAATTAAGGTTACAAAGAAAGTAGTATCTGAACCTAAAGCCTTTGCAGATGTTAAAGAAGAAATTAGAACAACCCTATTAAATGCTTTAAAGCAGACTACCATTACTACTAATATTAAAAAATGGGAAGATGATTTAGGCAAAAAATTAGTTAAGTATGATAAAAATATGTAAGAAACTTTAATTTTACCGCATGGATTTCCATGCGGTTTTTTTGTCTCTAAAATAAAACTTTAAAACATGCAGAGAGCTTCAAAAAATAGTGTATAAAATAACATGTTTGGAAGGATAATAATAATACAAGCAAATAAAAATATTTTTAATTTAGGGAGGTAATTAAATAATGAAAGCTACTGGCATAGTTAGACGAATTGACGATTTAGGTAGAGTAGTTATTCCGAAAGAAATAAGAAGAACTTTGAGAATCAGAGAAGGAGATCCACTAGAAATATTTACAGATAGAGAAGGTGGAGTCATTCTTAAAAAATATTCGCCAATAGGTGAACTTGGAGATTTTGCAAGGGAATATGGTGAATCATTACAGCAAACAGTTGGTAACATAATACTTTTATGTGACAGAGATAATATAATATCTGTAAGTGGAATAATTAAAAAAGAATATTTAGAAAAAAAGGTTAGTAATGAACTTGAAAAGGTAATGGAAGAGAGACGATCTGTGGCATTAGGTGAAGGTGTAGGTGCCGGAAAGTTAATACCTATGATTGAAGATGAAGATATGGATGGCAAGTACTCAGCTCAGGTAATAGCACCTATAATCGCTGAGGGAGATGCTATTGGCGCCGTGATAATTCTTTCTAGAGAGCAAGGGAAAAAGTTTAATGATATGGAAATTAAATTAGCTGAAACCGCGTCCTCATTTCTAGGAAAACAAATGGAACAATAAATGGCAGATTATCTGCCATTTATTTTTATGAACAATTAAGTAATAATACTCCAGATTTATAAATAGATATATTTATAAGTTTATGTGGGGGTAAAATGAATGGAAAGACAATCATTACTAAAAGGCACCATAATTCTAGGTGTTGCAGGAATAATGGCTAGATTTTTAGGTCTGTTTTTTAGATGGCCATTAATAATGTTAATTGGGGATGAAGGGGTTGGATATTATCAAATGTCTTACCCTTTGTATATGTTCTTTATAGCTATGGCGTCTGGAATACCTGTAGCAATATCAAAAATGGTTTCAGAAAAAAACGCTTTAAATGACAGAGAGGGATTACTTCTTGTTTTCAGAAAATCTTTGCTACTAATGAGTATTTTAGGCGGGGGTTTTTCACTTTTTCTTTTTGTTAATTCCAAGTTTTTAATATCATTTTTAAAATGGGATGAAAAATCCTTATATGCATTACTAGCAATTGCTGTTGCTCCAATATTTATTTCTATTATGAGCGTTTTTAGAGGCTTTTTTCAAGGTATGCAGAATATGAAACCTACAGCAATATCTGAAATCATCGAGCAATTAGGACGAGTAATTGTTGGAATAGGCTTGGCGTACATATTACTTCCCAAGGGAATTGAATATTCAGCTGGGGGTGCTGCCTTCGGTGCAGCTGCAGGCGGAATATTTGGTGGAATTTATCTGTTTACTAGATTTATAAAAATAAGAAGAGTATTACATATTAAAAAATTACAGAAGGATAATAATATATTAAGTAGATTGTTATATATAGCAATTCCAATTTCTTTAGGAGCTACAGTAGGTACAGTAATGAGTCTTATTGATTCAGTAATTGTACCACAAAAGCTATTAGAGGCTGGTTTTACATATAGACAAGCAGCTGTATTATATGGACAACTTACAGGAAAAGCATTTGTACTTATAAATGTTCCCCTTACTTTATCCATTGCTTTATGTGCTTCTATAGTGCCGGTAATTGCAGAACAATACATCTTAGGTAAACAGGAGGAGGTTAAAAATAAAATAGACATGGCATTAAAGTTTTCGGCAGTTATTGCACTACCTTCCTTCTGTGGGTTATATTTTATGGCAGAACCAGTATTTAAATTAATCTTTCCAGGTCATAGCGATGGGTCTGCACTTTTGAAGTATTTATCCATAAGTATACTTTTTATTGTAATTGCACAGTGCACTACCGCTATACTTCAGGCCACAGGAAAATACATTGCGCCTGTAATTAATTTGAGTATTGGATGTATTGTAAAAATTGTAATTAGTTATATCCTTGTGTCCATCCCTGAGATAAATATTTATGGAGCAATAATTGGTACTATAATAGGTTATATGGTGGCCAGCTCTTTAAATATATTATTACTTAGGCGCACGCAAAATATTAAAATAAACTTTTATGATATTATTATAAAGCCTGCATTCGCTTCATTTATTATGATAATAGGTGTTGTATTTATTTATTTCTATGCTTATAATATTACGAAGAGCAATGGAATATCCTGTATTATTTCAATTTTTTCTGGGGCTATAATTTATATAATTCTTATAATTATGTCTGGGGTTTTAGAGATGAAGTACATAAAAAAGAGAATACTAAAACAATAAAATGTTTTATAAAACACTAAAGGAGAGAAATAGATGATAAAGATAATGGGATTAGGACCTGGTGACAAGGATGCACTAACTATAGGTGCCCTACAAGTAATTAAGAGTGCTACAAGGGTTTATATAAGGACTGAGAAACATCCCACAATAGATTACATAAGGACGCTGGGGATAGACTTTGTAACTTTCGATGATAAGTACGAAATAGGGAATAGCTTTGATGAGGTATATGACCTTATAGCGCAAAATTTAATCGATGAACATGATAAATATGGAAACATCGTTTACGCAGTGCCTGGGCATCCTCTAGTAGCAGAAAAAACAGTAACTCTTTTAATAGCGTTATGCAAAGACAAAAATATAGAATATGAAATTTTGCCTGCTGTTAGTTTCATTGATGCTATGATGGAAAGCTTAAGAATAGATCCAGTAAGTGGTCTTAGAATTATAGATTCCTTTGATTTGAAAAATCAAATCCAAGATAGAAGAAGTGGTATTATTATTACTCAAGTATATAATAATTTAATTGCATCTGAAGTTAAGTTATGGCTATCAGAGTATTATGAAGATGATAGTGAGATATATTTTGTAAGAGCAGCAGGAGTAAAAGGTATAGAAGTTATTAGAAAAATTCCTATTTATGAAATAGACAGACAAAAGGATATAGATTATCTAACCTCATTGTATATTCCAAAGGACACTAGAAGTAAAGATTTTAATGATTTATTAGAAATAATGGATATCTTGAGAGGGGCCCAAGGCTGTCCTTGGGATAAGGAACAGTCTCATGAATCACTAAAGAAATATTTAATTGAGGAAAGTTATGAAGTTTTAGAAGCTATAGATGAAAAAAATGATGATATGTTAATTGAAGAATTAGGGGATGTATTGTTACAGGTAGTTTTTCACGCTAAAATAGGTAAAGAAGAGGGTTATTTTAATATCAATGATGTTATTAAAGGTATATGTAATAAAATGATTAATAGGCATCCTCATGTATTTGGAACTGAGATTATTAATACTTCAGAAGAGGTATTAACAACTTGGGATAAAATAAAAAAAGATGAAAAAGGCTTTGATACACTTACCGAAGAATTGAAACATGTAGGTAAAAATCTCCCAGCACTTATGCGTGCTGAAAAGGTACAAAAGAAAGCTTCTAAAATAGGCTTTGACTTTAATGCGGTAGAATATGCAATGGATAAAATAATAGAAGAACTTCAAGAAGTAAAGGATGTATACAAAAGTAATAATAAGGCAAAAATACTAGAAGAAATCGGAGATTTACTCTTTTCGGTTGTAAATGTTTCAAGATTCCTTGACATAGAGCCGGAATCTGCATTACACTGTACTATAGAAAAGTTTATTAAAAGATTTGACTATATGGAGAGGGTTTCACTAGAAAAGGGCATCAAGTTAGAAAATATGTCATTGTATGACATGGACTTACTGTGGAATGACACTAAAACCATATAATTTACACAAAGTGAAAAAAATTTTTTAAAAAAAGAAGGACTTTTCTAGGTTTATGAAGAATTAGCAACTTATACAAATAAAATCTAATTCTATGTCGATTTATAAGGAGGAAATAATAATGAATAAAGCTGAATTAATTACAAGCCTGGCTGAAAAAAGTAGCCTAACAAAAAAAGATGTTGAGGTAGTGTTAAAAGCATTTGTTGAAAGTGTTGAAGAAGCACTTGAAAAAGGTGAAAAAGTTCAATTAGTTGGATTTGGTACCTTTGAAACAAGAAAGAGAGCAGCTAGAGTTGGAAGAAATCCAAGAACTAAGGAAGAAATAAATATTCCAGAATCAGTTGTACCAGTGTTTAAAGCTGGAAAAGAATTTAAAGACAGAGTAGGAAAATAATATTGTCTTACAAAAACCTGGATAACAATCTGGGTTTTTTGTTTTATGTTGCTCGTTAGAGCTACAATACTTTTTAAAGAGGTGAAAAAAAATGAGGTTAGACAAATATCTAAAGGTTTCTAGAATAATAAAAAGAAGAACTGTAGCCAACGAAGCCTGCGAAACTGGTCGAGTATTAATTAATGATAAGGTAAGTAAGCCTGGAACTGAAGTAAAAGAAAATGATATTATTGAAATACGCTTTGCTAGAAAATCCTTAAAGGCTAGAATTATTAATATTGTAGAACATGTTAAAAAAGAAGATGCTAAAGCAATGTATGAGATAGTTGAAGGTGAAGAAGATCAGGAGTAACCTAAAAATATAATATTATATCCTCCGGTAATATATGTTTTTTTATAACATATATATCTAAGAGTAGTTATAAACTTTGAAATGGAGGATAATAATGGAAGTCAAGAAGGATATTAAATTAGATGATAAAAAAAGTAACTTAAATCTTGATAGCAGAAGAAAACTATCCTTAACGGGAGTTGCTGAAGTAATTAATTTTAATGACAAGCAAATTACCCTCAATACCAATTTTGGAGTATTAAACATAAAGGGTGAGGATTTAAAGATGACAAAGTTGGATGTGCAAAATGGCGATATTGTAATTATTGGTAAGATTAATTCTTTTGTTTATTCTGGTGGTGAAGCTAGGAAAGACAATGAGAGTATCTTATCTAAGCTCTTTAAATAGGTGATATTATGCTGATTTCAATAGAAAGTCAATTAAATGTTTTGATTTATAGTATAATAGCTGGTATGATAACAGGAGTGTTGTTTGATATATATAGAATAATAAGAGGCATTAGAAATCCAAAAGTTATATTAACTTTTTTTAGTGACATTATTTTTTGGATTCTTAGCGCATTTGTAATTTTTATATTTTTACTGTATACAAATTATGCTTTTATGGAAATATATATTTTTTTGTATATTGCATTAGGAATTTACATTTATTTAAAGCTTTTAAGTTGGTTTTTTACATATATAAACCATAAAATCATTAAAACTTTAGGAATAATAATACGTATACTTAAAAATAATATTACATATCCCTTTGAGTTGTTTAGTTATTATTTTAAAAATACAAGGAAATAATAAAAAATAGCTTGAACAAATCATGAAATGTAATTAAAATAGAAATAGGAGTTTTTATTTTATTATATTTTGAGTAAAGAGGTAAAAGTATGAAAAAAAAAATAAACTATCGAAAAATTGTTTTTGGGATTCTTTTAGTTTATTTAAGTTACTTCTTATTTAGACAGTATCAGACGATAAATAGAATCTCAGCCGAAACTAAGAAGCAAAAGCTTATATATGAAAAGTTAAAAGAAGACCATGACAATCTACAAGACAATGTAGAATTATCTAAGACAAGTAGATATCAGGAAATTATTGCTAGGCAAATACTTCATCTCATTAAAGATGGAGAGATCCCTGTGATAGATTCGGCAAAGAAATAGTTGACAATATGGTTTATAATTTTATTTATATAATTATTTATTAAGGAGGAGTCTTTTTAAACATGGCGTTAAAAGAAGGAAGTATTGTAGAAGGCGTAGTTACAAACATCACCAGCTTTGGTGCATTTGTAGAAGTGGAGGGTAAAACAGGTTTAGTTCATATTTCAGAAGTTGCAGATACTTTCGTAAAAGATATCAGAGAATTTTTGAAGGAACAAGATAAGGTTAAGGTAAAAGTTATCTCTGTAGATGATAATGGTAAAATAAGCTTATCTATTAAGCAGGCCTTAGTTCCTATGAAGTCAGTAAAACCTATAGAAATTGACTGGAAAAATGATAAAACTAAAGTGCCAAGTGGAAATTTTGAAGATAGAATGTCAAAGTTCTTAAAAGACAGTGAAGAAAGATTTCAAGATTTAAAGAAACATCAAGAGTCAAGAAGCAGGGGATATAGTAAGAAGGGTTAACTATTTTTGATGATTATATAAGGGGTTAAAAGCCCCTTAAATTATTATTAAATATATTATTTTAAAAATATGTTGACATAAGTTCTGGCATGATATATAATAAATTTTGTCGCTAAGAGGTGACAGAGTTTAAAGATGCTGGAGTGGCGGAACTGGCAGACGCACAGGACTTAAAATCCTGCGGTGGTAACTCGCCGTACCGGTTCGATTCCGGTCTTCAGCACCAAAACAACGCGGGGTGGAGCAGTTGGTAGCTCGTCGGGCTCATAACCCGAAGGTCGTAG
>JACMJL010000278.1 GCA_014380625.1 Clostridiaceae bacterium | reverse complement strand
ATTCTTTACAATAGCTGGTTGTGATGGTCCTACAAAAGGAAGAGATTATTATAGAGATTTAGCTTTAGCTTTACCAGAAGATTGCGTAATTCTTACAACTTCTTGTGGTAAGTTCAGATTTAATGATGTAGAATATGGTAATGTACCAGGAACAGAAATTCCTAGATTTATAGATCTTGGACAGTGTAATAACTCAGTATCAGCAGTTAAAATTGCACTTGCTCTTGCAGATGCATTCCAGTGTTCAGTAAATGATTTACCATTAAGTATAGTACTTTCCTGGTTTGAGCAGAAGGCTGTAGCAGTTCTTCTTGGATTATTTAGCCTAGGAGTTCAAGATATTTATGTTGGACCAAGTGTACCTGATTTCTTTGCTCCAGGAGTAGTTGATACATTAGTTAATACTTTCAACTTACACATCATCAGTGGAGATGCTAAAGCAGATCTTGCTCAAATGATGACTCAATAATAAAATATAAAAATAAATAGTGTGGAGGAACAAGACATGGCAGTAAGAAAGATTATTAAAATAGATGAAGAAAAATGTAACGGTTGTGGTTTATGCATACCTAATTGTGCGGAGGGAGCTCTTGCTATAGTGGATGGTAAAGCTAAGATTGTTAAGGATATATTTTGTGATGGTCTTGGTGCATGTCTTGGACACTGTCCACAAGATGCTTTAGAAGTAATAGAAAGAGATGCAGCTGACTTTGATGAAGTTGCAGCAATAGCGTTTGTTAAGTCCCAGGGGGGAGAACTAAAGCCACATACTCCTATTAATAAGCCAATAGGTGGCTGCCCTTCAAGTGCTGTTAAACAATTTAATAAACCGCTAGCACAACCTCCAGCAGGTGGATGTCCAGGAAGCAGAATGAAACAAATAACAAGAACTGAAACAAAGGATTCCGATGTGAAGCTAACTTCCAAGTTATCTCAGTGGCCAGTTCAATTGATGCTGGTTCCAGTAAATGCACCTTATTTTAAGGGAGCGGATCTTTTAATAACAGCAGATTGTGTACCTTTTGCCTATGCAAACTATCACAATGATTTCTTAAAGGATAAGGCAGTAGTGGTTGGATGTCCCAAGTTAGACGACTCTAATTATTATGCTGAAAAGCTTTCAGAGATAATTAAAGCAAATGACCTTGAGAGTGTTACAGTACTTAGAATGGAAGTTCCTTGTTGTGGAGGCATTGCTGCTGCAGCAAAAACTGCTAGAGATAAGTCTGGAATTGAAATCCCTGTTAAGGTAATTACAATTAGCCTTGAGGGGGAAGTTCTTAAAAGAGAATATATATAAAACTAGTAATGAAAATGTGCTCTACTTTATGGGGCACATTTTCTTTTTTAGTTAGGCTCTGTTTAAGAAAGTTGTTGATTTTAAAATAATTACTAGTAGGATGAGTATTAAGTGTAAAATAGAGTAAATCAATAAATATATACTATAAATCAATAAATTGTTATTGATAAACAATAAAAAGTATGTTATTCTATATATAGAAATTAAAAGTGAGGTGCTTTTTATGAAACGATGTTCAACAATTTTCTTAAAGATAGCTGTTATTCTTATTGGAATTCCGATTCTTGCTCTGTGTATATTTTGGTTGCCTGGATTTGCAAATTATTTGAACTATGCCATTTTAATAAGTGTGTATGCAACGGCGATATCATTTTTCTTTGCTCTGTATCAGGCTTTAAGACTTTTAAGCTATATTGACAAGAACAAAGCTTTCTCGGAATTATCTGTAAATGCTTTAAAGTATATAAAATACTGTGCAATCACAATCAGTATTATATATGTAGTACTCATACCATTCTTATTTCCAATAGCGGATGCAGACGACGCCCCAGGTCTCGTAGGATTCCCAATCATCATTATTTTTGCTTCTTCTGTGATTGCAGTCTTTGCTGCTGTTCTTCAAAGGCTTTTACAAGATGCTATCGATATAAAATCAGATAATGATTTAACGGTCTAAGGAGAGGTGAATAACATGGCAATTATAATCAATATTGATGTGATGCTGGCTAAAAGGAAAATGAGTGTAACAGAACTTACAGAGAAGGTTGGAATAACAATGGCGAATCTTTCTATATTAAAAAATGGAAAGGCAAAAGCTATTAGATTTTCAACATTAGAGGCAATATGCAAAGCTTTGGCCTGCCAACCAGGGGATATTTTAGAATACAGAAATGATTCATAAAGGAAGACTATTTAAAACTATCTGGGTTTACAGCTTCTTAGCTTACATTCCTATAGGGTAGACTAATGGCAACCTTAAAGGTTGCCATTAAATTCCTAAGTTACACTTTCCACGCTGGGAGTTTAACCAGCATACTATTAGCTACCTGCTTTGCTGCATTCTTATCTAATCCTTGGGTTCTTATTATAAATCCAGTCATAGACTCCAGCTTCTCCTCATAGGACTGCATTGAACCATCAGGTCTTGCGCAGTAAATACAATAATCTTTTTGCTCATCCCCCATAGCAAAATCCTTCTGGGTTTCCATAGGCATTCCACAAGCTATACACTTCTTCATCAAAAATATCCCCTTCCTTTAATTTAGTTTGATTAAATTCATATAATGATCCACTAACTGCTCACCATATCTTTTTAAAACGGACTCCCCAGGTGCAAAAATATCTCCATTAATAAGATAGTAATGAACCAATCCAACCCAAGTATTAAATAGCAAATCAATAGGCATCTTACGTATTTTGTTATTTTCCATTTCACTTTCAGCAATCTGAATAAGGTGAAACGAAATAGTTGACTGGATTACAATCAAAGAATTTCGAGCACTTTCATTAAGTAAGCGTACTTCTGAAACCAATCTAGTGTAAAAGTCCTCATATTCGCTAATTCCTTTTAAATGAGCTTCAAGAAGTTCTTTAATCCCACAATTAACACTAACAAGTTCATGAAGCCTATTAGTAATACGTAGACCAAACTCCTCAATTACTGCATCTAAAAGAATCTCACGTGTTGGAAAATGTGCAAACACAGTTCCATGTGATACCTTTGCTGCAATTGCAATATCCGAAGTACGCGTAGTAGTTAAACCATCCTTTGCAAATTGATTAAAGGCCACATCAATAAGATGTTCCTTTGTTTGAATCTTTTGCTTTTGTCTTTGTGACTCTATCATAAATGTGACTCCTTACTCATTGAGTTTATACTCATTATATAAAAATTCTCATTTAATGTCAAGTAAGTTAATCTTTACTCTTTAGTCTCCAACATGTTTTTCCAATACCTTTTAGGCATATATAATTTTTGTTGTCTTTCATTAGTTCTTTCCTTAATTGCAATATTTACAAAGTATTCTTGCCAAAGCTTTTCATAACAGATAAAATCCTCAGGAACAATTTCCTTAGTATCAGGAGTTAAGTTTTGTAGTTCAGTTTTATTAAAAGTTGTGAGTACCCATTGCTCAGTATCATATACAAGGGCAATATTTCTAAGTTTATCGTGGATAATGAAATATTGATCCGCAAACCTGTCTACAAAATGAGGCGCTAAAAGTTCGGTAATATTGTGATCAGGCTCATAATTAGCATAATAGAAATTATTATTAAAGGTAAAACGAATGAAGCCAGTCATGTGCATTACTTCTTTAGTCACCTTTTTAACTATTTTGTGTAAGGCTGAAACCTCTTCAGTATAAAGGTGAGATTCCAGGTTATTGCCGATTTTAAAACCAAGTTTGATATAGTTATAAATAATCAATTCTTTACCCTCTATGCTAGAAAGAAAAGCATAATATACGTTGTCTAAGGACTGAGAGCTAATCTTGTGAAAAATTGCATTGTAGACCTTTTCGGCTTTTTGAGAGTCCGTGATAATCAGTTTATCCGTGGCTAAAAAGCTTGATTGTGAAACTGAAGTTTCTGAGATAAGTCTTATATCCACAGGTATACTATGGGAGTAATAAATTTCATAAACCACTGTTAAGAGCCCATAAAAACTTCCATCATAAAGATAGTTATGGTAGCTATCAATTTTCATAGTCATTACCCCTCTATTTAAAATTCAAGTAAGGATACAGGACTTTGTGGTGGTGGAATTAGCTTAGGAATAATAATTTTTGGTTGTTCCAATAAGGTTGAGGAAAATAAACTCAATTGCTCAAAGGAATTCTTTTTATTTTCCAGTAAGTTTAAATCAAACTTTGGAGAAAGTCTAGAATATATTAAGTTCTCCTTAAAAGGCACATCTCCAGAGTATTTACCTTTACAGGTTATAAAGTATTGGGCTCTTTTTAGCATGACTCCAAGTTTTTTTAAATCCTCAAAACTTAAGGACCGAACCTTTCTAGCCTTATAGATCCTTTTAACGCAGGTAACACCTATGCCAGGAATCCTTAAAAGATCTTTATAGTGAGCAGTATTTATTTCTAAAGGAAATTTATCCATATTTCTTAGTGCCCAATCAGTTTTAGGATCAAAGTTCAAGTTCAAGGAAGAATTAGTAGAATCTAAAAGCTCATCTGCCTTAAAGTCATAGAATCTAAGAAGCCAATCTGCCTGGTAAAGCCTGTGCTCCCTTAAAAGTGGAGAGTTTTTAATGGTAACTAGCTTTGGGCTGTTTGAAACAGGAATGTAGGCTGAGTAATAAACTCTTTTTAAGTTCATATGTGTATAAAGGTTTTCTGATAATTTAATAATTTTAAAATCACTGTCAGGAGTAGCACCGATAATTAGTTGGGTGCTTTGACCTCCAGGTACAAAACTTGGAGCACCTTTAAAAAGTGCTTTTTCTTCTTTGTTTGCAATTATGTTTGAATTAATAAAAGACATTGGAGTTAGTATATTAGCCTTGGTTTTTTGTGGGGCTAGAAGCTTTAAACTATCATTTGAAGGTAGTTCAATATTTACGCTCATTCTATCCACTAATTCTCCAGCTTCCTTTATTAAAGCTTGATCCGCCCCTGGTATGGCTTTTACATGTATGTAACCGTTAAATTTATATATATTTCTAAGCTTTTTCACAGTTTGGATTAGTAATTCCATTGTATGGTTAGGATTATTAATAATAGCTGAACTTAAGAAAAGTCCTTCTATATAATTTCGCCTGTAAAAGTTTATGGTTAAGTCTGCCACTTCGTCTGGGGTAAATGCTGCCCTTTCTACATCGTTTGATATTCTATTTACGCAATAAGCACAATCAAACACACAGTAGTTTGTTAATAACACCTTCAGAAGGGAGATGCACCTTCCATCAGCTGCAAAGCTGTGACAAATACCGTGAGCAGCAGCATTACCGATACCACCGGGAGTATTGGCTCGATTGCTTCCACTAGAGGAGCAAGACACATCATACTTAGCAGAGTCAGAAAGAATTCTAAGTTTCTCATTTATATCCATTGAATCACCTCATTAACATAATACCAAACATAGGTTCGTATGTAAATATTATTTTCTAAATAAATTATAAACTTAAAACTTTGAAAATATTCAAAAGGGACTATCTCAAAAAAATCACTTTTTTGAGATAGTCCCTTTATATTCATAAGTGAAAAATATCTTAGTTCTCTACTTTATAACCTTTTTATAGGCTTCAATAGTATTAATTGCAGTTGTGTCCCAATTATAACATTGTGATTTTAAAAAACCCTTTTGTATAAGTGATTGCTGTAGGCTAAGATCAGAGATTACCTTAACAATTGAATCTCTTAGCTGATAAGCATTATAAGGATCTATTAAAATACAGGAATCTTCTAATATTTCTGGAATAGAGGTAGCATTTGAGGCTATTACAGGTATACCGCAGGCCATGGCTTCAAGAGGGGGAAGACCAAATCCTTCATAAAAGGAAGGATAAACAAAAAGCTCTGCGGCATTATATAAATGTGGGATATCCTCCATAGGGATAAATCCAGTAAAAATCACTTTATCTTGAATGTGCAAAGTCTCAGCTCTTTTTTTATAAATTTCATAGGAGATACCCTTATTTCCTGCAATTACAAGTTTTCTGGATTTTAAAAGTTCTTCTGGAAGTATACTAAAAGCCTCTATTAAACCTATTATATTTTTTCTAGGGCTAAAACCACCTATATATAAAATGTAATTATCCTCTATAAGATATTTTGCTTTTATTAAATTCTTGCAAAAAAGTTTATCAAGGGGTTTATAAATATCTTCAGCGGCAAGATAGGTGACAAATATTTTTTCTTTAGGGAAATTAAAAGCTTTTGAAATATCCTCTTTTGAATAATTAGAAACAGTAATTATACCATCACACAAGGGGATAATTTTTGGTAGTTCATCGTTAAAGATTTCTAAATACCTTTCGCTTACGGTTTCAGGCATCTTTAAGGGAATTACATCATGTAAGGTAATAATGAAGGGACAAGTCTTATTCTTTGGTAGACCTACACCATTTTGTGGCACATGATAAAGCTCTATATTTTCTCCCATTAAAAGATTAGGGATATTTACTTCCTCCCAGAAACAATTTTCTTTGTTTTCTTTAATATTCTTAGTTTTGAAGTTATCGTTTAGCTTATAATTCATATTGAAATTCTCTGGGGTAAAAAGTAAATAGTTGTTTTCAATATCAACTTTATTTATAGAATTTATCAACTGATAGGTATATGTGCCAATACCTGTACCACGATACCATTTAGCTGCTCTTGCATCTATTCCCGTTCTCATTTAAGGGGCCCTTTCAAATTAGTTTATGATTCATTATATTATCAGTAACCTCAAAGTGTTAATCATATTCTAAAATTACTCAAATGTTCATATAGTTTAAGAGGGAGGTGATTGAATTGATGAGAGAAGTTGAGATAGAAAGGCAATTTAATATCAAAATTGAGACTTTAAAGCCTAATAAAGGGGTTTATTACTTGAAAACAAATCGGGGAAATAAATGTCTTAAAAAGATTAATTTTGGTATCCAAAAGCTGTTATTTGTATATGCAGCAAAAGAGCATCTAATGAATAATGGGTTTCCTAGAGTAGATAAATATTGTTTGAATATGGAGCAAAACCCTTATGCCATAGTGAATGAGGACTTATATACTCTTTCTGATTGGATTGAAGGGAGAGAGGCTGATTTTCATGTAAAAGAAGATCTTGTTAACGCAACAAGAAGTTTGGCATACATGCATTTGGCTTCTAAGGGATACGAACCACCAGAAAATAGCAAACTAAAAACAGACTTAGGAAGATGGCATCATTTGATGGAGAAAAGAATAAAAGCCTTTGATAAAATGAGAGACATGGCTAGAAAATCAAATAAAAGAAATAATTTTGACTTAAATTACATTAAGTCCATGGAGTTTTTCAAAGATACAGGTAGAAAAGCTATGAAGATATTAGAGGAGTCTAAATATCTTGAGCTGTGCAAGTTTGCTGAAGAGGAAAAGGGATTTTGCCATCATGATTATACTTATAATAATATTGTAATCGATAAAAATAATGAAATAAACATTATTGATTTTGATTATTGCAAAAGAGAAATAAGAGTCTATGACATTTCTAATTTTATGATAAAGGTTCTGAAAAGAAATGATTGGAACATAGAATTTGCCCAGTTAATTATTGATGCATATAATGAAGTTAATACTCTTAAGGAAGAGGAATATAGAGTTTTATATGCATTTTTATTATTTCCTCAACGTTTTTGGAGGCTTTCTAACAGATACTATTATAATGAGGTGAATTGGTCTCCAGGAACTTTTAATAATAAGATGGAGGAGCTTATTGAGGAAAGAGAAAAATATATGGCCTTTATTAATAGTTTTAGGGAGATTTATAACCAAAAAGAATAGTGATGCCTCAGGGTGAAACCAGTAATAGAATTTATTTCAGGTTTCACCCAATTCATTTTTTTACATAGTATATACTGTGAGAAAAATTTTATCAATTTGTTGGTAGAATTTATTAATAAAAGTGTGAGGTTGTATTAATGCAAGTTGGAGATGTTGTGGTTCGGAAGTCTTATAATAAAGATATAACTTTTAAGATAGTGGACTTACAAGAAACGGAAAATGGTAATGTTTATATCCTAAAGGGGATAAACTTAAGAATATTAGCGGATTCTCTAATTGATGATTTAGAACTTGTTTCTAAAGATAATGGTGGGGAAACCGATAAAGTATTTGATAGAAAGGTAAACACTTCTATTAAAAGGGTATTGGCTAATCGATTAAATATAAATAAAAGATACCGATCTCCCATAGTTGATAAAAGTAAAGAGAGTAAGAATAAAGAAGGCGGTTTTGGAAGACCTGGCAAGGTACTTCATATAGATGCAGATTCAGAGTATATGAATAAATGCCTTAAGGTATATAAACAACTTTCCATAGAAGCTGTTGGGTCCGCTATACCTGAAAAAGACCAAAGTAGTTCTGTGCTAGAGCTTATTAAAAGCATAAGGCCGGATATTGTAGTTATTACTGGTCATGATGGTATGATTAAAGGGGCTAAGGATTACTTAGATCTGGCAAACTATAAAAACTCAAAGCATTTTGTTGATACTGTTGCTGAGATTAGAACTTATCAACCTAACTATGATGACCTAGTAATATTTGCAGGAGCTTGTCAGTCTTGCTATGAGGCAATATTAGATGCAGGTGCAAATTTTGCAAGTTCACCTAATCGAGTGCTAATACATTGTTTAGACCCGGTGTTTGTATGCGAAAAAATTGCTTATACAAATTTTGAAAAGATAGTTCCAATTCAAGAGGTAATTGAAAATACAATAACTGGGCTAAAGGGGATTGGTGGACTTCAAACCAGAGGTAAGTATAGAGAGGGGTTTCCGAAGTCACTTTATGCATGAGTGAATGAAATATGGAGGAATAAGCTTCAGTGGAGGTAATGTGCTGGGGCTTGTTTTATATTTATTAAATGATTAAGTTCAATTGATAGAAAGATATCATTTGATTATATGGAAGAATATCAGAATGAAAAAGAATAACCTTAACACGTTCCGCAATGGTTTCTCGTTCAAGTTGGGCTATTATAAAAGAGATATGGGGGGTATTGTTGCTCTTAGTCTGTCTATTATTGATATCTTTATCGGAGTTTCCAAAGAGGTTAATAAAGTAGAATTTATAATGGCAATTTCCATACTGTTAATATTATATGTACCCGGACTTGTGTACTTTAGTGTTTTTAAAAACAAAGAAAACATAGATTGATTATATTATCCAGTAGTTAGAACTTAAGCAAAACAATAATAGGTAAATATCATTAATTTTCTTGATTTGTGCTGAATTACGAAAAAATTTAAGCGCGGTATATATATGGGAGTTTATTTTGGAATTATACTACTAATTTTGGACTTAAGTATTTCTATATTACTGTTTTTTGCAGGGGGATATGTGTTCTACAATATTTTAAATAAGTTATGGGGAAGCAAAGAACAAATACTAATAGTTCCACCGTTTTTCGTATTTAAACTCGCTTCATTTTTAGTGTTTCAGAATATTATTATGATTATAAATAGTAAATATGATTTAATATTTGCTATTAGTGATATAAATGAGCAAAATGCTCAACTTTCACTTAATGTTTTAATAGTTACTTTAATAGTTGGACCAATCATATTTCTATGTACATATACTCAGTTTTGTAAAGATATGATTTACAGAAGAAACCTTCTGCATTTATTTAAACCACAATTATTTTCATGTGAAGAAATAAGTGAAGTTAGAATTGATACCTTTACAAGTGTAAGGGGTTTAATTTTTCTGAGGTACTATCTAATATTTAATAATAAAAATAAAATAAATATAAACATTATGGAACTTCACAAAGGAGAATTTGGCACCAAAAAAGTTACAAGTTTTAAAAATATTTTAGGTGTTGAAAAATATATACCAAGAAAAATTCCGCATTTTATATCCGAAGATGCAATTTATGAATTAGAAAGTAACCATATATATTTAAAAGATAATATTTATAAAAAATTTCAACCGAGGCGGATAAGATATTTAAAACAGGTGAAAAGTATTTTATTAAAAATGTGTGAGAGGAAAACGAAATGAAAGAAGAAAGTAAGTTGGTAGAAGGATTAAAATGATATTAATTCGGGAGAAGTTGTGGAAAACAAGGCATCATAGTATATAATGTTTATCTAAATGCGATTTCAGAATGGTTATAGTGGAGTATTAGTAGCACTTTCTATGGTAATACCTTTAGTAGTTATGACTATAGGTATATATTATTAAGATCATAACGGAGGAGATAAATTGTTTAAATTTAATTTTATTATAATGTTAATATCACTCTCATTGTAATAAACAATTATACCTATACCTTTCATGGGTAAGGATGCCCTTCAACTGGAACGTGGGTAAGTATAAAATACCTACCAAATACAATGGAGATATATAACATAAACTGGAGATGAAGGAAAAGGCACTATAATCAATATTATTTCGAACCTTAATCTGTGCCAATAAAAGTGAGTTGCTATTATGGGTAGAGTACCTTTTAAGATAGTAGAAGAAAGACTTAAATCCTGTTATGAAGAAAGGATTGTAAAATTAGTAAATTAAGGATGTTTCACTGCCCTGTGTTGTCATTATATAAGTTAAAATAGTTAGTCATTTTTCCAAATAATATTAGAAAGGAAGATTAGAATTGGATAATTTAATTTCAAATAAAAAAAGTGATAATAAAGGTATAATTCCAGTAATACTTTTTATTTTGTCTTTTATATATATTTCTATTCATAGTTACAGAGTATCTATAGGCATGGTAAGTGGTAGGTTTATTTATAGTATACTTTCATTAACAACACATTTATTAGTACCAGCAATAATTGCTTTGCTATATTATTTGATTAGAAAAAGAAAAATTTCATTTTTAAAGGTATTTTTTATTACAACATTTATTGTTACTGTTATTGCATATATTTCAACGATTTTTTTATAGATATTACTTGGACAAGTGTTATGTTACAATTAAAGAGATTATGGATGGATTTGTAGAAAGTATGCAAAAGAGTGGACAAAGCCTAGAGATTTTGTATCATCCAATTCTGAATGCTGCAACGGCGATTTTGTTACATAATTTTTATAAAGATGCTATGCAGAAACCACCATTTTCATTAGGGCAATTAAGTGCTAAGATGCATCCAATGGGATATATGCTTATATTATGTGATGAGCTTAAAGAATGGAATAGAGAGGCGTACGGCGTATTAGACAAGCAGAAAGTATTGGTGGCAGATTCTGATATTATTGTTACAGCGGATATCTTATCTATTCATTCTATTACATTTGAGAAAACGCTTAGTTTAGAATATCCTAATTGGTACGAGCTAACAGATTCTCTTAAGTACTCAAACATTCGTGAAGCAAGAACTTATTTTGAAAAACTAGCGAAAATCAGGTGTGTTGCTCTAGCAAATGATAATGGAAGAGAAGAAATGCAAGAATTTACATATGAACAGATTGAGATGTTAGCAAGGGATGAGCATAATAGTTGGTATGATGAACGCAAACAAAATGGATGGGTATATGGTGATGAAAAAGATTCAGTGAAGAAAATAAGTCCATATATGATACCATATGATAAATTAACAGAAAAAATTAAAGAATTGGATAGGGATGCAGTGAGGAATATATTTCCATTGCTAAAAAATATTAAGCTTAAAATTTATAAGGCATAGGAGAAATGAAAAATGCATAAGTTGAAATTTGATTCGGAAAAACCATATTTGTTTATTAGTTATTCTAGTAAAAATGTAGAAATTATTAAAAGTAATGTTGAATATCTGCAAAAAAAATATAGCATTAACATTTGGTATGATGAAGATTTAACTGCTGGCGAGGAATGGGATGAGGAAGCTTTGCCAATACTTAGAGATGAAAATTGTACAAGTATATTATTTTTTGCAAGCGAAGACGCTTTAATGAGCAAAAATGTCAAGAATGAGTTAGAAGTAGCAAAATGCCATAATAAAAAAATTATTCCAATAAACTTTAGTAAACAGTCTTTTAATGAGGTGTTAACTAAGGATTTAACAAGGAAGTATAATAAGACTAATAAAGAAGGTGTAACCAATGCTTATAATTTAATTAAGGAGCATTTAAATGCAAAGAGAATATACATATTTTTACATGAGACTAACTATTATAATAAACTTATCACAGCAATTACAAGACATAGCGAGAATAAAATCCAAATTATAGAAACGGATTATAACCCAGAAGAAGAAAAGAAAAAAGAAGTAGTAAAAGAGGAAGCTGAAAAGATGAAAGTTGAATCTTTAGAAGTAATAAGTAAACCTGAAGATGGGCTGAAAATTGATGAAAAGCAGAATAATGATTCGCAGAGTTTGGAATATATAGAAATTAAACCTTGTGAGAAGGAAAGTGAAATAACCTCAGTTTCTAATATAATAAAATATAAGCTTTATGGAGAAGAGTATACAGGAAATCAAAGTGACTTTATGTATAAAGTATTTGAATCTGTTGTACCAAAGCATCTAGATAAGGTTGAAATGCTTGAGAAACAATTAACGTCATTTTCGCTGACAGATTATTCTTTAGTTGGGAGTTCGGAAAAACCTTCCTACTTTAGAGGATGCTCTACATTTATGGCAGGTGGGCAGAAAGTTTGTGTTGGAGCATCATATGGAATTGGCGATAAGATGAGGCAAATTGAAAAGATGATTAAGATATGTGGTGAAGATGAAACTATATTAGAAGTATTAGGTGATATAGGTATAAGAAGTAGCAAAAGCAAAACTGAAGATTTAAATGAAAGAACAAAGAATGATGGTGGGAGAGAAAAAACAAATGGTGATGTGAATTTTGTTTGTTTTGGAAAGGAATATAATGGATATATATATTCTGATTTTATGGCTGAAGTTATTAAACAGTTATTTTTAAAGCATTCGGATAAAATTGAAAAGGTAATAAAGGCATTAGGAAATATAGTAACAAATGAGAAACCAGAGCCAATATCCTATTTCAGATCATCAAAAGTAATTGAAGTAGATGGCATAACGTACCATATTGCAACCTCTACGGGGACACCAGTTAAATTAAATCAGATTACGAACATTATGAATATTATGAATGTAAATCCAGGTAAGGAAACTTTAACAATTAATGGACAAACTTTACTCGAAATTATAAAGAGTGCTAAGAAATAAACATTATTTTAAGTTGAATGGTATACTGGTAAATTTTGATTTTCTGTATACTGTTTTTTAAGGAGAAGATATGCGTAAGAAACAGAAAGAAAAAAGTAGGTATTTTATAAAGTATATAGTACCAATAATAGCTGTATTTTCGTTTGTAATAAGTGTTTTGGAAGGATATTTTTATTATAGGTTGTCAGAAGGAAATTTATATGTTCAGATTCTTATGAATATACAAAATGTATTTAAGGCATTCTTATTTTCACCTTCTATTTCTATAAGTGATGCAAGAAAAATAACTGAAATACAGGACACAAATATGTTTAAAACTATAGTTTGTTATTTTTATATGGCTGTGGTAATTTTAGCACCTATTTGTACTGCTGTAGCTGTATTAAAAGCCATAGAGAAAACTGTACGAGGATGGATTAACACATTTAAAAACACATTTCATAAGAAAGTATTTATTTTTGGGTACAATAAATATAGTAAAGAGTTTGTAAACAACATTGTGGAGGGTAATAAAAAAGTAATTATAGTAACACAAAAATCTTTTGAGAATAGTGAAAGATTGGAATTGTTAAGAAAGGGAATAGTGCTAATGCATGGGGACTTCTCCAATGGAAAAGACCATGATATGAAATATGGCTTTAAAAAAATGAAGATAGAAAAAGCAGATTCTATAGTTTTATTTGAAGAGGTGGCAACTACAAATTTTTCTATATTTTTGAATATTATTGAGTATTATGACAGTGTTGAACTAAAAAGCAAATTATTTAATAGGATTTATAATAATGATGGAATTACATATATAAAGTGCAGTATTTCTTGCGAGGACTATGGTATACAAGAGGTTATCACGGATTATTATGATAGATATATTGATGAAGTATCAGAAGCAACCAATAGAAAGATTCATATTGATTTAAAACTATTTAGTATATCTGAAATTCAGGCTAGGGAATTATTCAGTCATAGACCTATTTATCAGTATAATTTAAAAGATGAAAGAACATATAGTAAAAAACATTATGAATGGGAAGAAAGTACAAATGCGTGTACAAACCCTTGGGATACTCATCTTGTTATTGTGGGTTTTGGAAAGTTAGGACAAAATATTTTGTTACAGGCACTTAATTTGGGGAATTTGCAGAGCAAGAGTACAATTACAATCGATGTATTTGATAAATCCATAGATGAGAAGAAGGGAATTTTTGCAAAGCGCTTTTCACATGAGAATGTTGAGATAGATCAAAAGTTTATTTCATTTCCAAAGAAAAGTGAAAATTCAGATGGAAAAGTTATAATTCGCTTTCATAAAACAGATATAAGAACCATTGATTTTGAAGATGAATTAAGAGCATTAAAGAATATTACTTATATAGCAATATGTTTTGAAGATTCTAGTTTGAGTACCATGAGTATGGTTACAATCGAGAAATACTTTAAAAATGTACCTATTGCTGTTCAAATGGATGTAGATAAAAAGGTTATAGATTATATTAATAGAAATAGTAAATCTTATAAAGATGTATTTCCTTTTGGTACTAAAAAAGAAGTCTTAAATAAAGATGCCATTATAGAAAATGAAATGGATATGAAGGCAATTTTATATAACATTAAATATGATGAATATTGTGAACATAATAAGAAAAGAAACGAAGAAGACATTAATCATATTTCAAGGAAAAAATTAGATGCGTGGAATCAAACAATTTTACTAAAGAAAAATTCCAGTAGAAACTTAATAGAACATCAAATGATAAAAATTATTCTTTTGCTAGTGGATTCATGGATGGATCAAGGTATTAAATCTAATATTATTATTGAAAAGATATCTGTATTATTGGATTGTTTAGAAAAACATAATGATTATGAAGATGAAAATGTAAAACAAATCCATGAGTATTTAGACGATGCATACAGGAAGATTAAAGATATTAAAGTCGATAAAATATTGAGGGAGGATAAGATTTTAGAAGAGCTTGCAACACTAGAACATAGGCGTTGGTGTAACTTCATGTTTGCGAATGGATACAAATACGAAAATAGTAAGAAAGATGATTTGGCCAAAACAAATCCGTGTTTGCTATCGTGGAATGAGTTGAGTATAAAAAAACCGGAAATGTTGGTATTTGATGTACTGGGCATACTCATCTGTGCTGAAGAAATTGAAGATAATAGGATGAAAAGTTTATATTAAGACGGGCATTACAGAGTATTATGTGGTTGGTGACCTGGGTGGGAACTATATCTTTTGGGTGGTAGGAGATTAGGATAAAATAGATAGTTAAGTAATACTTATATATAGGTTAGATATTAAATTGAAAGTTGTAAAAGAGGATACTAATAATTAAAGCTGTTTTGTAATTTCAGTTTTAATTAAGAAATCCATACCTTCTTAGAAGTATGCGTAATACTGGTGATGTTTTTTTATCATAAAATAAAGTTCAATTAATTAATAGGTAAGATAACTAAGTACAAATAACGATGATTATTTGTACTTTCTTTTTCTGGAAATATTATTGACCAATTTAAGCAATTCCTTGAATACAATAATTGGTACAATAATTAAGGTACAAAATATATATGTATAAGCCCTTTATTATGCTGACATAATAAAATTATTATGAAGTATAGGGAGGGTTTTTATTGTTACTGGGATACGCGCGAGTTTCAACTGACGATCAGAACTTAGATAGGCAATTAGATGCTTTAGTTAATGCTGGGGTAGATGCAAGGAATATATATAAAGAAAAGATTACTGGAACTAAGAAGGATAGACCCGAGTTAAATAAAATGATAAGTGAATTAAAAGCTGGGGATATAATTACTATTAGTGATTTAACTAGGCTTAGCAGAATCACAAAAGATTTAATTTCATTATCGGAGAATATTACAATAAAGGTGTTGAATTAATATCTTTAAAAGAAAAAATAGATACTACTACAAATGAGTTGATTGGTACCTTAGGACATGGATGGGAGCATACTCTGAGTCCAATTGCTAATTTACTTGAAGGGTTTACTGAGGAGGATTTTAAGATGCTGGATAAGGCTGATAGGCAGGTTAGTATGTATGATGAATTAGATGGTTTTGGACAAGGTGAATGAAGGATGGACAGACTGTGTTATGCCGAGATGGGGTAAGGACTTTGATAATAAGAGTTTGCCATAAATAGTAAGCTTATGAAGGTATAGTTATTTAGATTAATTCAAAGTTGATAATTATTAACAACTAACTCTTGGAGTTGAAAGTGTGGAAAATGCTCTTTGATAATTGAATAATGCGGTTTTTAATAATGATAAAATATGATATAATTACCATTAAATTGATATTGGGGGGATAATACGTGAGGAGTTATATTAAATGGAGTATTATGATCTTAACTATTATATTTATTTATTGTATATCATTTGTTGGGATTAAATCATTCTTAGGAAAAAGTAGGTTAACCGAGGTTAAGGTTACCCCAAAAGTAGAGAAACAAGTAATCATAAATAAGGAAATCGATATTCAAGATAAAGATAAAGATAAAATTACTATTTGTGCTGTAACTTATAATTTGCTTGAGGAACATGATGTATACAGATTAATTCATGAAATGGCTAATACAATAGTTGTAGCAGACCAATCAATTAGATATGTTGCAATTGAACGCGACAGAGTAGAGCTTTTAATAACAGAAGTAAATAAATCAAATTGGGGCGATAAAGCTAAGTTATTAGAAAATCTTAATAGATGGAAAAATAATGACTTTAGTCACGGAGTTGAAGAACATAACTATGTATGGAAAAAGCTTGGTGGAGAGATTGGAAAAGCTACTGCTTTACTAAAATAATATCATAAAAGAGGCAAACAAATAAAGACCTTGAAAGGCTTTATAATGGGAATACAGACAATGAGGCTATTATTTGTACAGATAGCCATAGAAGTGGTATTCCCTATACTTGAAATTTACGTTATAATCAGTATATAAATGAACTATAATTTAGTAGACAGTTGTAATTTGTTGTATAACAAACATATATATTGAAACGGAGGACTATTATGAAAATAAATACTATTAAAGAGAATAATATCGAAATTGCTGTTGTAAGTAGTAGCGATATATTGATAACTGATGTTCAATCGGCGTTGGATTTTATAGCAACAGTAAGTTTTGAAACTGGATGTTATAGTATAATTATAAATAAGTCATCAATATGTGAGGACTTTTTCCATTTAAGTACGAAACTCGCTGGGGAAATATTACAGAAATTTATCAATTATCACGTAAAAATAGCCATTGTAGGAGATTTTTCTGCATATACAAGTAAGAGTTTGAAAGATTTTATCTATGAGAGTAATAATGGAAGAGATATATTTTTCTTGCCAGATGAAAAGAAGGCTATTGAGAAATTAAGTTTAGTGTAAGTTTAATAATGAATCATATCCTTATTTAACGACTCAGCTATAAAAACCGAATAATTCCTTGAGTACCGTATTATTCAATAATTGAATTGTACGGTATTTTTTTATTAAGTTAATACAGATTCTATGTAATTTGCGGTGTAACTAGCGAAATTTTAGATACCAACAATGGTCTTTGGAAAATGAATAATGCGGTACTAAAACAAGAAAGGTTCATACTATATTTTACAAAGATGGTAGTATATCAATATTAGAAGTGCTATAATAATAGCTAGTTATTTCAAGATGGTAATTAAATGTAAACTACAGTTTGTTTATATACTGTAGAGATATTTCAGTTCAAATATAAGTAATCTTTAAGGAAAAGGGGGAAAAAGATGATACCACTAGGAAACGCACTTATTCTTTTAGGCCTTGTAATGGCTCTGTTTTTGGCTGTTATTGCAATAATACGAGGATATAAAGGTATGAAAATGAGCAAAGGTTTTGATACATCTGATAAAAAAATAAAAGTTGGTTATTGGTTGCTTTCGGCCATACATATGTGGGTGGGCATTTTAATAACTTTATGTTATTTGATTGCAGGAATTTTGATTTTGAATTAATTGTAAAGGAAGTGATCTGATGGGTTTTTTAATTTTACTGCCGTTTATTGCGGCTATAATTGGAATTTTTATTGTTTTTATTTGTTTTATAGGAATATGTCTCATAATTATCGGGGTGACAGGAATAGTGATGAATAAAATGCATTTGAACCAAATTAAAATAAAAAATAGTGTAACAAAACCTTTAATTAATATAACCTCAATAATTTTAGGAATTATATTTATATTATTCCCTTTAGGATATGTTTTATTTGGGATTATTTTTTCATTAACATCAAAATAAATATATAAACATCGTTAATAGTATACTTTCATTACAACATTTATTATTACTGTTATTACATATATTTCAACAATTTTTTTATAGGGACTATACTATTAATTCTGTGGAGTTCAAATAGTTATAAAAGTTTGTACTGTCCAATTATTGTTTTTTTTCAGTAATTGAAGAAGTATGATCTTTATTTGATTTATTGAGATTATCAACAACTACCTTAGAGAAAGCTTTCACGTTAGTTCTGCCGAAAAGATAATCGATAAAGATT
>JACMJL010000277.1 GCA_014380625.1 Clostridiaceae bacterium | reverse complement strand
TTTACAACCGCTCCTTCTGGAGCTAAATTCCCCTTTAAAATTGCTATAGCACCTTGTGGCTGAATAGGATTTTCTTTTTTTCTTATAATATCTTCTTTTTTTACTTCTAATACTTTAAGGTATTCATTACACTTTTCATAAAAACTACTTTTCTTTAAATCTTCTAAGTTCTCACCCAAAGTCTTTCCAGTAACCGTAAGTACATCTAAGTTTAAATATTCCTTAATTTCTTCCATTATTGCAGGAACTCCACCAGCATACCAAAAATATGACCCAGGATAATATCCACTTGGTCTAATGTTTAACAAGTATGGAATTTTCCTATGAATTTCATCAAAAAGTTCAGGTTCTATTTCTATTCCAAGTTCATGTGCAATAGCAGGAAGATGAAGTAAGGTATTACTAGAACCTGCAATAGCTGCATGTACCATTATCGCATTTTCAAAAGCCTTTATTGTCATAATCTGAGCTGGTTTAATATTCATTTCTATTAATTTTAATGCATGCTCTCCAGCCAATCTAGCAATAGATTTAAGTTCCTGTGAAGTAGCGGGTACTAAAGCCGTTCCTGGCATTGCCATTCCTAATGCCTCTGCCATTATTTGCATTGTTGAAGCCGTTCCCATAAAAGAACAAGCTCCACAACTAGGACATGCATTATGTTTATAGTATTTAAATTTTTCTTCTGTTATTTCTCCTCTTTCAAATTGTGCACTATAGGTTCCAATCTGTTCAAGGGTAAGCATATCTGGTCCTGCATTCATTATACCTCCAGGAACAAATACTGCAGGCATATTAAGTCTTGCTATTGCCATAAGATGTGCTGGCACAGATTTATCACAACTTGTAATAAATACACCTGCATCATAAGGTGTAGCTTCAACATGTATTTCAATCATATCTGCCATAATTTCTCTTGATACTAGGGAATAATTAATGCCATCATGCCCCTGTGCTTCTCCATCACAAATGTCAGTAACAAAAAATTTAGCAGGTTTTCCACCCTTTTCATATACACCTTTATAAGCTTCCTCTACTAAGGTATCTAAATGTGCACTTCCTGGATGGCTGTGCCCAAAACTACTTTCCACTATTATTTGTGGTTTTTTTAGATCCTCTAGTTTCCACCCAGCTCCTAATCTCAAAGAATCAATTTCTGGCGCTTTATTTCTTAATTCTTGGCTCTTTAACATTTTCTAACCACTCACTTTCTTTCATTAATAGCTGAAACCAGTATGTTCAACTGATCAGTGATAACTCCTTCTATTATAACTAGTTTTGTCTCACCTGGCATAATATTAAAATAATTGTCACTTAATTTTATGTGCTCCAGATTAGGTTTTAGCTTAACAAATCTAGCAAAATTATCTGTTTTTATCCTTATTTTCATTTTTTCTTCAAAGATTAATTCTTTTTCAACCTTAAGGTTACAATATGGAAGATTAAGATCTTTATAATCTTCGAAAAATAATATATTAGAGTCAATATCCTTATTATCAGGAGTCACATATAAAAATTCAAAATTGGTATAAGATAAATTCATTCTATTTTTTGATAACTCTTTTACCTTTACTGTTGTATTTGCAGGAACAGAGATACTTAACTTTTCTAAGTACTCTACATTACCAAAGAAGTCTTTGACCCCTATTTCAAGGTTATCATTGTACTCCATCAAAGTATCATTTATTACCCAAAGAGAAATCACATCTGAACTTTCTTCCTTAAAGGACACTAAAATAGGTTTATATACTCTCTTAGTATAATAGTATCCAGCTTTAGGACGGAAATAATAATCAACAATACTCCAACTCATGGTAGGCCAACAGTCATTCAATTGCCATATGATAGCACCACTACACTCAGGTTTTCTTCTACGGTAATGCTCAATACCATATTTTAAACCTTCAGCTTGTGCAAGCATTGAAAAATCAATATACTCCTCTAAATTAGTGGGCAGCCCTGTATAACTTTCCATAAGTAACTTCCCTCTATTCGGCTTTTTATCCTTATTTCTAAACTTCATTTCAAAACTTCCATAATAAAGTTCAGCTTCTGGAATACAACTTTCTAAAGTTTCTATGACAGGAGAAGCATGCATCCCAAATTCAGACGAAAACTTTGCCATGTCTGTAGCAAACCTTTTAAAAGAAATTCCATAGGGAGTATTATCAACCTTTACACCTTCACCCTTTACTTGCGGATAAATCTGTCCAGCCCATACCTGCCAATTATGTTTATCCCCTATCTCATCACTATTAGGGTCACTTCCTCCAAAGGGAGAGCTAGGCCAATATAATCTAGAAGGATCTAAACTACTTAAAAGAATAGGCATTAACTCTTCATAAATTTTAAGTCCATATAACCTTGGATCTGTTAATTCTAACTCCTTTTGAGAATGAATCCACTGAATTTCGTTATTTCCACACCAAATAGCTAGACAAGCGTAATTCCTTAACCTTTTTACAACATGTATAATTTCATCCTTAACGTTAGACATAAAGCTATCATCAAAATCAGGATATGAAGAACAAGTAAACATAAAATCTTGCCATACTAATAAGCCTTGTTTATCACATTCAGAGTAAAATATATCCTTTTCATATATTCCTCCACCCCATACTCTGAGCATATTCATGTTGCACTCTTTTGCCATAGAAATCCACTTTATATAAGTTTCATCTTTAATTGTCCCTATAAAGTTGTGCGCAGGAATCCAATTAGCTCCTTTTGAGAAGGTTTCAACCCCATTTAGAACAAAAGTAAACTTATTATCTCCTTTTAAATCCTTTTGTTTTACTTCTATAGTCCGAATACCTACTTTGGTAGTATAAGTATCAATAACGACCTCTCTATTTTTTAAATTAACTGAAAGCTCATAAAGGTTTGGATCTCCAAGGTCATGACTCCACCATAACTTAGGATTAGCTACTTTAAGCTTTAAAGTTGCTTTTCCATCTATTAAGGATATAGTATCTGATATCTTCTCATTTTCATAGTTTAAAGATATTTCTGCCCTAAGGATTCCATCAACTTTAAATTCAATAGCCTCTATTTCTATCAATAATTCTGCGTAAGTTTCCTCAATGTTTAAAGTTCTAAAAAACACATTATCAAGTTTTGCCTTATTATAAATTTGTAGTTCTACATCTTTCCAGATACCCGCAGTGATTATCCTTGGCCCCCAGTCCCACCTAAAGTTCATCTGGGACTTTCGAGCCCATACCCTATTACGATTATAGGAGTACCACATCTTGTCATAATCCTTTTTATCAGTTACAGAAATAGTTGAATCAAATTTTATTGCTATATAATTAGTTCCCTTTATTAATTTAGAGGTCACATCAAAGATGGCAGGGGTAAACATATTTTCATGTTCACCTATTTCTTCTTCATTAAGATAGATAGTGGCAAAAGTGTCAAGTCCATTAAATTTCAGTTCTACAACCTGAGTTTCCTTTAGATCCTCATTAAAAATAAATTCTTTTTTGTACCACCAAACCTTATCTTCAACCCATCTACATTTCTCAACATTAGTTGAATAAAAAGGGTCTTCAATCTTTCCATATTTCAGCAGAGTAGAATGTACATCTCCAGGAACTTCAACATCCATCCAGTCTTCATCAAAACACTGTAGTTGCCATTGGTCGTTTAATAATATTTTCATAGAATTACCCCTTAATCCCATTATTTTTTATTACACCCTTATACCAAATCGCACTCTTCTTCCATATTCTTTCTTGAGTTTTAAAATCAATGAAAATTAATCCAAATCTTTTGCTATAACCAAGAGCCCATTCAAAGTTATCCATGAGAGACCATACATAATATCCATCAAGTTTAACTCCAGCCTCTATGGCCTTATAAGCCTCATCAAAATGTCCACTTAAAAATCTCAATCTATCCTCATCGTCTACTACGCCATTAACAATTTTATCATCTTTAAAGGCTGCTCCATTTTCAGTAATATATATATGTGGATTATTATATTCTTCTTTAATTCTTATTAATAAATCATATAGGCCTCTAGGATAGACTTCCCAATTCATTTCTGTATATTCTGCACCTTCTGGTTTAACTTCTTCAAATTGAAAAATTTTATTATGAGGAGATCTTTTAACAACTTTTCTAAAGTAATAATTTACGCCTAAATAATCCATAGAATTACCTGCTATTATCTCCATATCACCAGGCATAATTACTGGATCAACTAGTTTTTCCTTGTAAAACTTTAATATATCTTCAGGGTATTTTCCTTTTAGCACAGCATCGAGAAACCAACGATTTTGATAACCATCCACTAAAATACTTGTATCGTAGTCCTCCTTTGAATCCGTAGCAGGGACTATCGGATGCAAATCTAAAACTATACCTATTTTGCCATCCTTGTGATTTAGTTTTTTATAAACCTCCACCGCTTTTGCATGAGATAAAATCAAATGATGTGATACCTGCACCGCTAACTTAAGATCAGTATTTCCAGGAGCATGCCTACCAGCTAGATTACCAGCAAAAGCAGCCACCCAAGGTTCATTATGTGTACTCCACTTTTTAACTCTATCACCTAATAGCTTAAACATATAAGTTGCATACTCTACAAAGTAATCCACAGTATCACGATTTCCCCAGCCACCTATATCCTCCAAAGCTTGTGGTAAGTCCCAGTGATAAAGTGTTACTGCAGGTTCTATTCCGTTCTTTATTAATTCATCAACAAGACTGTTGTAAAAATCTATGCCCTTTTGATTTACCATACCTCTTCCTGTTGGGAAAATTCTAGACCAGGAAATTGAGAATCTATAACCTTTAAGGCCCATTTCTTTCATAAGTTTTATATCATCTTTATATCTGTGGTAATGATCGCAAGCTACATCTCCTGTATCGCCATTTACTATATTTTCCTCTATATGACTAAACCTATCCCAAATCGATGCTCCTCTTCCCTCTTCATTTGCCGCACCCTCGATTTGATATGCTGCAGTAGCACTACCCCATACAAAGTTTTCATGAAATTTCATTTATTACGCCTCCTTTTTAGCCCTTTACTGCACCAGCAGTCATTCCATTAATAATTTGCTCCTGTAGAACTAAATATATTAACACAACTGGAATGGAAGAAATTACAAGAGCTGCCATTAACCCTGCATAATCACTAGTGTAGGCACCAAGAAAATTATATAACCCTAAAGGCAGTGTTTTTTTGCTATCATCGGTAATAAATATTAGTGCAAAAGAAAATTCCTTCCAATTGTTTAAAAAGTTCAAAATAGTAATTGTAGCAATTGCTGGTCTGGTCATTGGAATAATAATATTAAAAAATACCCTTATAATTGAACTTCCATCCACTATGGCTGCTTCAATAATTGAATCTGGAAATGCCCTCATAAAACTCTCAAGTACAAAAATAGTAACAGGTAAACCGAAAGCAGTATATGATAATATAAGTGACCATTCGTTATCTAAAAGTTTTAAAGATCTCATTTGAATAAATAAGGGAACTAATATTGATTGCAACGGAATTAACATTCCTATCATAAATAATGTATAAATAAACTTTCGAAATTTAAATTCAAACTTTGAAAGAATAAATGCAGCTGATGCTCCAATTATTATAGTTATAAATATAGAAGTTGTTGATACAAAGACACTATTTAAAAAATATACTCCAATCTTTGCTGTTTGCCATGCATTTGCATAGTTTTCAAAATGTAAGGTTGTAGGCAAGGAAAATTTATTCAAAGATATATCTGCATTACTCTTAAAAGATGTATAAAACATCCAGATAAGAGGATATAATGCAACAACTCCAAACAGGCTTAACACAATATAAAGTGGCGTTTTCTTCACTTTACCTTTAATACTCTCAATATTCATTTTATTCTCCTCCTATTAAACTTCAGATTTTTTTCTCATAATTATTCTACTGACAAGAATAAAACCTAAACTTATTGCACAAATTACCAAGGATACTGCACTACCATATCCATACTTATATATTGAAAAGGTTTTGTTGTACATATACGTAGCCATAAGCTCAGTAGCATGAGCTGGTCCACCTTGGGTCATTACAAATACTAAATCGAAAGATCGCATACTCCCTGAAATACAAAGTACAACCGCTGCCATTATTGTATCCCACATCAGTGGAAGAGTAATTGAAAACAATATTCTAACGGGACCAGCACCATCGATATTAGCTGCCTCCATTAGTTCTTCTGGTATATTTTGAAGACCAGCTAAAAATATAATCATATAGTATCCAATAAACTGCCACATAATAACTCCACATACAGTAATCATTGCATACTTCGGATCACCAAGCCAGTCATGAACAAACTTTCCAAGTCCCATACTATTCATAATAGTACTTACTATTCCAGCTTGTGAATTTAGTATAGTAGACCATAAAAGACCTACAACAACTGTTGACATTACCATAGGCATAAAAAAAGCTGAGCGAAAAAACTTTGCTCCTTTTATCTTTTTACTGAGTATTACTGCAATTACTAGTCCTATTGGCAATTGCCCAAGTACAGATGCAACTACTACGAACATATTGTTTTTTAATGACTTTAAAAATATAGGATCTGTTAATATTTCTTTAAAATTACTTAAACCAATAAAATTAGGTTTACTAAGCCCATTCCAATCAAAGAACCCATAATAAAATGAACGGCCTATAGGATAAATAACAAATACTATATAAAATAAAAGTGCTGGAAACAAGCCAATTAAAATATACTTCTTATTTTTTCGAATTAAGTCCATAACCTCACCCCTTAAAAAATTTAAAAATAAAAGGGTATTGCTACCCTTTTATAAATATTATTTCACTGCTGCCTGTAGCTGTTTTGCTACATTTTCTGGTTTCTCACCTACCATAATACCTTGCAATCCATTATTTATTATATCTGTTTGTTCAGAATTAAGTGCTGAATCATAAACTGTTACTAATGGATGATTTTTTATTAAATCATTAACTTTGCTGTAAATAGGATCAACTTTACTAGCATCTAAAGTAACATTTTTGTAGGATACTGGTATACTATAGTTTGCATATTGCTGCTGAGCATCCTTATCAGTAAGGAACATAATTAATTTTCCGATAGCTTCCTTCTGTTCTGGAGTAGCCTTTGCATTCATAACGATACCTGTACTACTTACTCCTGACATAGTATTAGCATCACCTTTACCGCCAGTAACTGCTGGTAGTACACCTATTTCAAGATTTTTCTTAAGATCTGGGGTAGCTTTAGCTATCATGTCTGGAAGTATCCATGAACCATCGATAGTCATAGCCGCTTGACCTTTATAAAAATAGTCTCTCATCTGTACTTCATCAATACTGTTATAGTCCTTATTAAAGGCACCTAACTTTGTAAGTTCTTGAACTTTAGTTAAACTGCTTACAAATTGAGGATCAGTAAAACTTGCACCCTTTTTAGCTAATACATTATCTAGCCATTCGCTACCTGTCTCTCTATTTGCCATTAAGCTAAATATAGTGGATTGCATTGGCCATTTTGCTTTGTTACCAAGAGCTATAGGAATTATACCATTCTTAGCAAATACCTTTACAACTTCCTTAAGGTCTTCATAAGTTTTAGGGAAGGTAAGATTATATTTATCAAACAATGCTTTATTGTAGAATACCATTGAAGTTACTGATACACCTAAGCCTGCTGAATAAGTCTTACCTTCAACAGTAAACTCATCTAGCGCTCTTGGTATAAAACCATCTTTCCACTCTGCATTCTTGCTCAATAAATCATTTATAGGAGCAATTAAATTAGATTTTGCAAATTCTTTTGTCATTGAGTTTGGCCAAAGCAAAAATGCATCTGGAAGAGATCCTGCTGCTGCCTGAGTCTTAAGTTTTGTCTGATATTGATCCTTTGGCATTTTCTGTTCATCGATTTCAATATTAGGGTATTTAACCTTAAATGCTGCCATTCTTTCTTCCATAAATTTAGCACGTTGATCTGCTCCTACAAAGGAATGCCATAAGGAAATTTTAACCGGTTTATTGGTAGTAGTACCTGTGCTACTTGAATCTGATGATTTACTACTGTTGCTTGAACATCCTGAAGCACTAACTAAAATTCCCAATATTAAAGCCATACTTATAATACGTTTTTTCATAATTATCCCCCTAATTTTTTCATTTTTACCAGTATAACGAGCTCCCGTTTAACTATCTTGAGTATACTATTCATGCAATTCGTTTACAATCCAAAAAACTTCGATTGTATCCGAAATTCTAAGGAGTTATTTAGATATGTTTTTTGATATACAAATCCTGCGGCATGGGATTCGACAAATTTGGAAGGAGTGTATGAGACTTACATATGCTAAAGAGTTATAAAAATATATGATGTTTTGATAAGTTAACATTTAATATACAGACAATTTTTAATTCTAAATAAGCCAACATTAGAATTATTTATTAAAATTATGGTCGACGAAATAAGGGACTACTCAACTTTATTTTGAGATAGTCCCTTTAAAAACCTTCTTAATTAATATGATTATGGAATTTTCACAACCACTTTATATTCTGTGTTTGCTCTAACGTCCTTTATGATACAATCTTCAATATAATTACCATTGACATACACTTCTGTTGTTTTAATACCTGGTTCCCTCTTAATATCTATAAGAATTTCTGCACCTCTAAAAGTACGTTTGACAGAAACTTCTTGCCAATGAGAGGGAAGTTGTGGATTTATACGAAGCCCCTCCCGATTTCCCTGTAATCCAAATAAACCATCAATTAAGGAGCGGTAAAACCAGGTAACCGTTCCTGTATTAAATAAATGACTTGAGCGTCCAGCTTTAGTTGGGAATTGTCTGTATGCACCTCGATAATAATTAGGTATAAAAACAGGCAATTGGCCACGTTTAATAATATCCTGAGGATCTGGACCTGGTAGCATTTTTCGAAGCAAACGAAAGGCATTGTCATTCTCTCCTACTGAGTAAAGCGCATAGATATAAAATGCTGCTGCATGATTATACACAGCCCCATTTTCTGCTGTTCCCGGATGCTTCTGAGTTAGTCTGCCAACATCCTCACGCATTGAGGTATAGGAGGGAGCTAGTTTTTCAACACCAAAAGGTGTTTCTAATTGCTCACTAACAGATTTTATTATTTTCTTTTGCTTAAATTCATCAGCCGCACCACATAGTAGTGCCCAGCCTTGAGGGTTAATATAAATCCTACCCTCTTTATCTTTACTAATACCAAATATAACATTGTCATCTGTTATTCCTCGTGCAAACCATTCCCCATCCCATAAATATTTATTTATAACAATATTGGTTTTATCAGCTTCCAATCGAAATTCTTTACTGACATAAAGTTGTTCACTTTTCTCACAAATATCTGCCCAAATCATAAATGCATATGAAGTGGCCATAGTTAACCATCCAGAAACACCTTTTCCTTTGTAGCCAACCATATTCATAGGGTCACACCAATCACCTTGTTTAATATAATTAAGGCCTCGCTGATCTCTATCATTTTTCAGCCAGTACATTGCCCGAGTAAGATGTTCAAAAACTGATGACATTTCCTTCCCCTCAGCAAAAGGAATTATTTCATCCAATATTTCATAATCATCAGTTTCATCTAAGTAGGCACTCAAGCAAATAGGTAACCAAACGCAGTGATCCGTATGTGGTACTTGATTAATATATTTTAACTCCGCATCCTTATGCAAAATTATACCATCCGGCATAGCACCACTTTCACTTTGCTGACTTAAGGCAAGAAGAAAAGCATCTCTTGCAATCTGAGGTTTGATATAACTCATCCCCATATTGTCTTGAAGGTAGTTCCGAGTTTGTGGATCTGTAGAAAGACGATTAGTTTTTCCGTGATAATACATTTGTCTTGGCAACCAATGATTCACAAAATTATCTAAATCAGCATCAGGTGTTTTTATTTCAATACACCCTCTACCCTCTGCTATGTATTTGGCATATTCAATTTCAGCTAAATTAAAGCCATCCTCACCGCTTTCACTCTTATCGATGAAATATTTCTTACGGATGATAGCAATATCTTCCTCACTTTTAGCTGGACCAAATATGAAGCGATATTCCCTTTCTTCACCTGGATTCATATCAATTTTATATTGTAGAACACCAACAGGCATTTCATACCGCGCATCCCCTTTTGACAACACTTCCTTTTGTATGGCCGATGGTAAGGTAATGCCGCCTTCTCCTTCAAATGCTTCTTGATTAACTTCCCAAGCTAGAGGCTTTTGATCAGCTACTAAAAATGTCTTATCACTAAAATTTTTAACCTTGTAATAATCTTGATACTTTTGATAAGGGGTAATACAGGAACATACAATGCCTTGCAAATCCTCATTATATTCACCCGATTGATTCATCCAGGACATATATCCTACTGAAAAATAGGGATAAATACTTAATTTCCTTTTATTTTGTGAAAGGTTTTTCACTTTAACACTCCAAAGCTCAATTACATCATCTTTAGGTAAACTCAATTTCATTTCTACAAGAACATCATTACTTTCAATTTTCCACAAAATATTATTTTTTCCTACAGAAAATGTAAACTTATCTGGGAGAACACGAACAGGTTCATAAGGTGCCGAAAAAATCTTACCATCAACTTCATCCTTTACATAAACAAAACGGCCAGGATGATGAGCATAGTAAGGTTGCTCTGGTTGCATAAAGGTTTTGGCTTCCAAATTCGGCGCATATGAGTATTTTGCAGGTTCAGGCTGCATAAACTGAGCTACTGCATACCCACGACAATTCATATGAATCATCATCTTTTCATTCCATAAAAATCCTGAAGCCTTTGGCATGCTAATAGGACTTGTCAGTTCATAATATTCATTGTTTTCAGTTGGTCTTATCATAGTTATACCCCTCTTCTTTTATCCTATAAAATCAGCTCTCATTTGATACCTTGAGTATACTATTCATACAATTCCTTCACAATCCAAAATCCTTCGATTATATCGGAAATTCTTTGACTTTATTTCTTAAGCTCACCATATTCTTTAGGGGATACACCTGAGATTTTTTTGAATACACTACTAAAATATTTATAATCACTATATCCTACCATATCAGATACCTCATAAACCTTATATATATTTTCAGCTAATAATGCTTGAGCTTTTTTCACACGAACCTTATTTAAATAATCTGTAAAACTTTCTTCCCTTGCCTTCTTGAAAACATGGCTAAAATAGTTAGGACTTAAATGGACTACTTCAGCAATTTGTTGTATGGATAGCTCTTCATTAAAATGCTTATCAATATATAACATGGCATTTTTTACTACAATCCTGTAGTTATCTGTTTTACTTTTTTCTACCAGCTCCATTAATTTATCAGTAAAGCTATATATCCATTCTTGCAATTCATCAAGTGTAGTAAAATTAATAAGATCCATGTACTTATACCTCTGTTCATCTTTTAATTGAATACCATCCTCTTTCAAAGCATGCAAAGTTTTATCCATTATTTCAATATATAGTTTCTTATATATTTCAAGAGAAACATTATTTAGTATCTGTTTATAGCGGATTTTACTAAGTATCTCAAAAGCGTCATCTCTATTTCCAATGCGTATGGACATTATATATTGCTGAATTTCATATTCCATTTCTCTTTGCAATCTTAACCAGTATAAATCCTTATCACTTTCTTCCTTAAAAGTATTTTTTAAATCCTCCATAACCTTCTGTAACTCTTCCACATTTACTGGTTTTATAAGGTAATCTGTAGCACCGTACTTTAGTGCCTGCCTTGCATAGGAAAAGTCATCGTATCCACTGAGTATAACCACTTTAACCTTAGGTAATTCCTCTTTAATTCTTTTTAGGAACTCTATTCCATCCATCTTTGGCATACGAATATCCGTTAAGATGATGTGAGGCTTCTTATCTATTGCAATTTCAAGTGCTGTTTTTCCATTATCTGCGGAACCAACCACCTCAATGCCCATTTCCTTCCAAGGCATAGTTGTAACAAGTCCTTCTCTAATCATCTTTTCATCATCTACTATAATAATTTTAATCAAAAGTGCTCACCTCCAATTTTTTAATATTTTGAGAAATTCTTACCTCTATCTTTGTACCCTTACCTTTTTCACTATAAATCTTTATACCATACTTTTCCCCAAAATATAGCTTAATACGCTGATCTACATTTTTTATTCCATAGCCTTTTTTCTCCTCAATATCACCCTCTAAAATTTCTTTTATTCTTTCTTCCTCCATGCCAATTCCATTATCAATTATTTCAAATAGTATATCACCTTCAATTATTTTACCAGTTACTCGTATAATCCCTTTAATATCCAATTCACCAATTCCGTGTATTAGTGCATTTTCTACTAGCGGTTGAAGGATCAACTTTATAGTTTTACAAGGATATATAGCCTGATCAACTTCTACAATAATATCTGGTTCTTCAGTGTATCTCATCTTTTGAATTATAAGATAACTTTGAAGATGTTCTACTTCCTTCTCAACGGTGGTTATCTCGTCACCCTTATTTAAGGCTAATCTAAATAGCTTAGCCAAAGCATTAACAATTTCACCAGTTTTAGTTGCTCCTTCTATACGTGATGTCCAGTAAATAACATCTAGTGTATTATACAAGAAATGAGGATTTATCTGAGCTTGAAGGGCTCTAAGCTCAGCTTCTTTTCTTGAAATTTGATTTTTATAAACCTCTTCAATTAGGGTTTTAAGTACACTTACCATACTATTAAAACTCCTACCAAGAGCTCCTATTTCATCCTTTCTTTTCACGTTTGCAATAACATCTAAATTCCCTTCTTCAACCTTTTGCATAAGTTTTGTTAATTTCTTAATAGGGGTAGTTATTTTTGAGGAAATTACAAAAGTTATTA
>JACMJL010000276.1 GCA_014380625.1 Clostridiaceae bacterium | reverse complement strand
CTTCTTAGTCACTTCAGAAATACTCCCCACATCTTCTAGTAGTTCTAATATATCCTCACGTTTTGTATTAAGTCTTTCCTCTAACTTTGCTCCATTAATCATAGAAACCTCAACTTTCAAAGATTTCTCCCTAATTTCGTATAATTCCTTAGTGTCTACAGCCATGCTCTAATTTCTTTTTTCCTTCCTCCGTCACAAATTCCATAAGTTTGGATGCCTTGATTTCCTCCACTGACATTCTAGCTTTTAGAATTTGATTTTCTCCAAAAATGGCATCTCCTGTTTCTTTGTTTATAAACATATATTTGTTCATTTATACTAAATAACGGTTGAGTAAGTCTTTATAATCTTATCTTAAGTCATATGGAAGAAAGCAACAAGCCAAAGATTCGAGAGAACTGGCTTGTTATTTATTCAACTTCCCCAAAGTCGTGATCATCTGCCTTAATTGCAATTCTACTTCTGCCACCTCTAGTTAATTAATGTTTTTCTTTTCTCAATTCATAAAGTTTTCGAACCTCTTCTTTTCTTAACCCTGTAATTTCAATTATGTCATCTATATTATATCCCTTAGTTATCATTTTACTTGCATCCTCTAGTTTTGCTTTTTTTATTCCCACTTTGATTCCTTCTTTGATTCCTTCTTTCATTCCCTCTTCAATGCCCTCATTCCTTAATTCAATACCTACTCTAGTCATCTTTAATCTCTCCTTTAAGGGACCTTCAAGAAAATAATTAGCTAGCTTCTGGTCTATTTTGCACCAGGCTTCAGTTCCGTAACCCTTACATAGCGAAACTATGCGCGGGTTATGGCACTTCGCCGGGCACAAAATATCCTCAGAATCTTTGGCTTGTTATTTTCTTTCAGCTCCCTAACTTTAAAACATATTTTTTATCAATAAACTTATCCGAAATACCTACTATCTCCCCTATATATATCATTCTTTCTCTATCATCACTAATTTCAAATTGTTTCTGTTTCCCTTTGATTTTAGCATTTAACTCAGCAAATACCATATAACCATGGAAAGCTTTCATAAATACGTTTGAAACTTTATAATTAATTGAACCAATTTTAATACTGACTGTAATCTTATGAAAAAAACCAAACAAACTTCATAAAAGTTAATTTGGTTTTTATATTCCACCTCTTAATGTTTTTGTTTGCTCAATTCATAAAGTTTTCGGATCTCTTCTTTTCTTAATCCTGTAATTTCAATTATGTCATCTATATTATATCCCTTAGTTACCATTTTACTTGCATCCTCTAATTTTGCTTCTTTTATTCCTTCTTTGATTCCTTCTTTGATTCCTTCTTTCAGTCCTTCTTTCAGTCCTTCTTTCATTCCCTCTTCAATGCCCTCATTCCTTAATTCAATACCTACTCTAGTCATCTTTAATCTCTCCTTTAACCTTAAAACATATTTTTTATCAATAAACTTATCCGAAATACCTACTATTGCCCCTATATATAGCATTCTTTCCTTATCATCACTAATTTCAAAAGCAAGCTCTACTGCATTAATTGCCATTTCATTTTTATCTACATTACTTTTCATCATAGGTAAAAATATTAGGTTTAATTTATCTTTTTCAGTTAGTTTCTGTTTCCCTTTGATTTTATCATTTAACTCAGCAAATACCATATCACCATCGAAAGCTTTCATAAATACGTTTGAAACTATATAATTAATTGAACCAATTTTAATACTGTCAATTGCCCTTTCGATGTTTCCTGAATAAATCACCGCAGTTTTAATATTCTTCCTATCTTTTTTGTACAATCTTGCATCATAAAGTAAAAACCGTATTAGATTTTCTTTTTTATTATTAGTTTGAAACTCCAGATGTAAAAAGCTGTTATCTTCAAGCAAAAACACAAAATCCATAGCTTCCTCACTTACTTCCAAAACAGGAAGTTCAGTTGGAATTACAGCTTTAATCCTAGCTGTATTGAGTCCATAAAAACTCAAGGCAGTATCTTTAAATGCTTCTGACATACATTTCATTATAATATCATTATTTTGATAAGCTATTTCAGCCACTACTATTACCTACTTTCTATTATATCATAAATTTATGTACTAATAGTATTGGCTAATTACGGAAAAATATACAAACTTACATTCTGTTTTTATGAAAATAAAATTCCTGCAACTTTTTAGCCTAGAATGAAAATTTAAATTCCAGTTGCAAGAGTAAATTCCTTGTAAATAGAATTTATTTCTGCACAAACTTATTCCATATATTAATTATATTCTTTGGTCGTTATGTAACTATATGGTATAATAATTTAATTAGCAGTTTACATTCATAGTAAATGACAAATCAAACGAAAGGGGTATTTTATATGGAAAAAACTGACCGACACAAGGAAATATGTGAAAAATTAAATAAGATATATAACGCAAAGAATAAAGATTATGGAGATAGTTTTAGCGAGGGATTTCAAGAGTATGGTCTTATTATGCCTGCAATCAGATTAGAAGATAAATTGCGAAGATATAAGCAATTAATTAAGCAAGATGCTGAAGTAAAAGACGAGAGCATTATAGATACGCTATTAGATTTAGCCAATTACTCTATCATGACTATTATTGAAATAGAAAATAGAGATAAAGAGTAATAATTAACAATATATTGTATTATTCACTTAATGTGAAACTTATATCTATATAAACTACGTTGTGATGAATTTAATAGTACACTAAGGTAACTGGATTCTAGTCGTGCACACTAATTTCAGTTATAAATTCAGTATGCAAAAAAATAGTAGTTTCGCTACTTATAAGCTCATTACAAGTGAAAAATATGCTATAGTTACATGAAAAAGCAGAACTTAATCCTACCTTGTACAACAGTTTCAAGAAACCAGAATTTACTTTTTCATTCAACCATGTTATTTGTATTATAAATACATTAGGTTCCCTTATTACTTTTACTTAAGTTGGGTACTTATCTTTTTATAGGCTAAGTACCCCTGATACTATTTACTTGTATTCATAGATATAATATTTATTTATAAAAGCTGATAATACAATTTTATTGCACGACTGATTTTGGAAATTCTATCTATTTAAAAGACTATCGAAATTATGCATATACTAAATCTATAAATCATTTAAGAAAAAAACCAACAAGCGTTAAAACTTGTTTGCTTCGTGTTAGTTGATTGGGCTAGAGTAAAATATTAAGGTATTTAACAAATAATAACCTTAATTTTCCATTCAAAAAAAAGTTATTTTTCAATAGTCATACTGACAACGGCATGCAAAACATTTCCTTATTTTCTTTTAAAATCTTCACTTTTATGTGAATAGTGTTTTTTGTTTAAAAACCCTACATATTCGAGTCCTACACAAGGTGATAAGTCTCCATTGCTAATATTCGTATTCACAAAAATGAAGCTTTTTAATTGAGGTAATTTACGTATGAATTCAATTGAAGGAATCTCACCACATTCATCAAATGCAAGTAATTCAAGTCCACTTAAACATGTAACATATTCATGTTTTTTAATTTTTTTACATGAATCGAATCTAAGGCTTTTTAATGTAGCTGAATTCCCTTCAATACCATCTAGAAATTCTTACTTGGTTAAATAGCTTAATTCAAGTATTTTAAGATTAATTAAATTCCAACAACCGTTCAGTGAAGTTATATTTGACTGTATAATATGTAGCTCTTCTAAAGAAGACAGAGCACTTAAATCATTAATGCTTTTGCTTTTAGGATTGTACTTCCACAGCTTAAGAACTTTTAAGTTCTTAAGTTTATCAATTCCAATTATATTTTTATTCAATTCAGTTGAAAGTTCCTCTAAAGTGTTATTATTGGATAAGTCAACCTTTCCGTTCGGTTCTTCTAAGGTAAGAATCTTTAATTGTTTAAGATGCCCTATACTGGAGTAATCTAAAATTGATGAACTTGTTATGCTAAGCTTTTCTACAAAAGGGCAATCTTTAAGGAATTCCATATTTTCTCCGAAGTAATATAAGTTACTAAGGGAAATTGCGCGAATATTATTCTCCTTAATGTATTTTAAGTAACTTTCCAACCTATTACTCTCTATAGTGATAAAATCACTATTCAATCCATCATAAAAGTTCAATCCATCTTTTTTAACTATTGCCATTTTAAACCTCAATTCTTTTTATTTTTTCTCTTGTTCATAATACTTTTTACCAGGACTTTGTCTCTTATTATAATTTTTACTGTCTTTATATCCAGCAGGGTCTGTTTGCATACGGTTATATTCGTCCTTAAAAGCTTCTCTGTCATTTTGCGCTGGAGTCCAATCTTTTGACTTAACAGGGTCATTGTACTTAGTAGATTTCTCCACAGCTGATTGTTCCATCCTGCCTTTAGGTACTTTACAGTGATACTTCATACCACTTTCAAACTCAATTGTATAAAAGCCAGTTTCTGCTTTACTTCCCCCACCAGAACTATACATTATGCCCATCCAATTTCACCTAAAGAAGGCACTATAGGGCTTGTCATAATAGCAGCATTTGAACCACCACCTACAAAACCATCAGCTGTTGCTAGTTGCAATCCACCGTTGTTATACATATTCTCCATATTACTTAATCCATTGATTAAATTATTTCCACCATTCTGAATCAAGTCATGAGAACCCTTTAGTACGAATGCTGTGCCTATTGCATTGCTGGTCAAATTGGATACATCTTCTTCTGATATATTTGGGTCGGTGAAAAGTCGTGGAGTAGTTTTCACAACATTTACTCCACTATTCCATATACCTCCAGGTACTTGTTTCCATGTATTTATATCATTCATAAAATTGTTTTTATAACTGCTACTTAGCGAGTCATCAGGTCTCCCTAATTTATTGGCCAATGTTGCGCTAATTGCTGTCCCACCATCAAAAGCTGTTTTACCTAAGAATGCTGTCCCCTTGACAAATCCTACTCCAAACTTTGCAAATCCATTTAATACACCTTCAGTAACTCTTACTGCCTTATTATCTATATTGAAGGTTTTATTAAATTCAGCATAGTTTTTATCCGAGTTTTTAATATCATTAGGTACTCCAAGAACACCTTTAACAATACCCTCTCCTATACTGCCATCACCGTAGTTACTAATTAAATCAATTGCTTCATTTCTTTTATCTGTGTTAGTAAGTATCTCCACTCCTTGTGCAAAATCACTTTTGTAATCCTTCCACCATTTAGCAATACCCTCACCAAAAGTGTCCAGTAGGGTCACTATACATAAGTGGCTCATTATGACAATAAGTATACAAGTTCAAACCTAGTGGGTTGTTGGCATCTCCCCTATAACTATCCTCCTGCAAGAAACTAGCAATCTTAGGGTCGTACATTCTAGCATTTAGATAATATAAACCAGTTTCCTTAGCAAACTGATACCCAGCGTAAGTTATAGGATTATTAACTCCATTAGCAGTTAATGCACTACTTGCATCATAGAACTTTGTTTCTAGTGGATTACCAAAGGCATCGTAAAAATAAGTGGCTCTAATTACTTTATTGGTATCAATTAAAGCTGTTACATCTGCATGTCCATTGTACATATAGTACAAAGTGTCACTACCTGAAGTTCTAGTTAGAAGGTTTGTTCCATTTCCACATTCTTCTATTATACCTATTTTTCAACATAGAGAAAAGACTAGCACAAGATTTCTCCTCATTCTAGCCTTAGGTTTTGCTTACGATACTTACTGTGTTACGTAATCTATTATATAACTTTTTAATAACGTATTAACATAACACAAATACAATACCTAAGTATTCCAAGCTTCTTCTGTAGTTAATCTTATTTCTATTTTGCAGTAACAATAATGGTTACTTTAATCATAATAACCTTCTTCAAATATAATTACTCCTACAGCTGACTCTAACGGTTCTTCTGTCGCAAATGGAGCATATATTCCTATTCCATATTTGTATGATGTTAAACCTGAATCATCGCATTCAGTCTTTTCATCCAATGCTAAAAACAATTTTTTAACATCATAATATGATTTCTCAAGTAAATTTACTCCACTAAATATTACAATTGCTGATTTAAAAAACTCTATTGCTTCACAAATACCAGGATTTTTATAATAAATATGGCACATATCAAAAGCATCTGTATCTAATTCATCATCCTCAAATTTTTTAAATTTTATTGCCTTAACTGATAGAGTTTCTTCAATCTGTTGACTATTCATACCAAAGAGAATTTCTCCACCACCTACATAGGGTTCTATTAAAAATTTCATGTTTTAAACCTCCAGTTTATTATTTATTTTTAGAACTTCCCCAACTTTTTGTTTTCATATGGTCTAGTGTCTCCATTCTAATACCTGGACCCTTGCCTTTAGAATATGGACTTATTGAGTCCACTGGCATATGTTGTACTTGCCCCCCATTAGCTGGTACATCTTTATACGCACCACCTATGCCTCCATAGCCTGGAATACTAGGTTGCATTGAAGTACTTCTAGCTGCTTCACTGGCTGTTTCCATCGCACTTAATATTCTAGGAATGGCCTTGTTAGCAAAATTACTAATCTTACCTGCTATATCGTATGTACCTTTTGCTAAGAAACCCGTATTCAATATAGCATTGGTTAAATCAGATACTTCACCTACTGACATATTTGGGTCTGTAACAAATCGCGGAGCATTATGTGCAATATTAGCTACACCATTATCTATACCCCCAGGTAATTGCTTCCACATATCAAAATTACTATTAGACTTCCCCCTAAGGCTATCTACTGTGTTATTTAAACTTTTCCATTATTTCAGGCCAATTTATAAAGCTACTTTCCTTGTTCATTCACAAGTACCCCCTTAATGTTTGATACTTATTATTTTAAATTAGGATTTTATATGATTCTAGGCGTTAATTCTTTTACGCTTACTCATCTTCACACAATTTGTCTCGTTAAAACTCATCCAATATTTAACTTTATTACTGTATCTTTTAAAAACACTTGTTACATAGTTTTCAAAGAATTTAATAAGTTTTCTATTTCTACATGAACCATATTCAGTTACAAGGTGATAGGGCATTTCAAAATGTGATAAGGTAACCGCAGGTTTTATACCATATTTTAAACATTCATCAAATAAATCATCATAGAATTTTAAGCCCTCTTCATTAGGTTCAATTTCATCTCCCTTTGGGAAAATATGTGTCCATGCAATGCTTGTCCTTAAACATTTAAAACCCATTTCAGCAAATAATTTAATGTCTTCTTTCTTATAGCAGATTATTATATGAAACTTCTTATTTATTGCATCTTTAAGCATTTGCTGAAATTAAGGCCTTTGAGTGTTTTTTCCTGAAAAGTCCTCATCTTCATAGATACTATATTCTGAAATTCCAATATTGATTAAATAACTTTTGCAGAAACTAATTTGATTTTCTATAGAATATCCTTTTTCAGTAATTTTAGATTTTCTGCTATAAATTGCAGCTCCCTTCATATTCTTCGCTCCTATCACATTCTAGTTCTTCAATTATTTTTTCAATAGTTAAACATGTAGATATTCTTTCTTTAACTATTTTAAAAAACAGTTTCAGTATATTTTGATTTTATGGCCACATCATTAATTGGTTTTATTACTTTCACATTGTAATAGTTTTCAGACTGCATTTTCCCTTCAAATATTAGTACTATTAATATAATATATTTGGATAAATTAATAAAAATCATTATATTACTAGTTTGTGTAAAGAAAAAATATTATTCGTCAAACAAATTAGTATGTACTAAAGTTTCAAAAATTATGAAACCCATTAAGCTTAATTTTTGAATTAAATATAATTTCATAACTTTAAAAACGACTTTCTGAAGCAAATTTTAATTTATCATAAACCATATAAAAAAATAATAGACACCTCAAACCCTTGAAATATCTACATTAATTTAAATGAAATACAAAATATTTAATAATTTACTCACCAAAGGTTTTGAAGTGCATAGGTCCTAATATCGTTTATTAAAATGGGAAATGATGTCTTATATCTGTTTTTGGAAATTGTTGCCGTACCCATTAGAAACTAAGCTTTGTTAACAGAACCGAAAAGATGGATTTTTTCTTTAACTGAAGCTTTAATTGCTTCAAAACCTGGAGCTATTATTTTACGTGGATCAAAGCCTTTACCTTCTAGATCTTTTCCAGATTCAATGTACTTACGAGTGGCATCTGCGAAAGCTAATTGAAGCTCAGTGTTAACATTAATTTTAGCAACACCCAAAGATATAGCTTCTTTAATCATATCTGTGGGTATACCAGTACCACCGTGTAATACTAGGGGAACGTCACTAGTAGCTGCTTTGATTTTAGCTAATGCTTCAAAATCTAAGCCTTTCCAGTTTGCAGGGTATCTACCATGTATATTACCTATACCAGCAGCAAGCATTGTAACTCCTAAGTCAGTTATTTGTTTACATTCGTTTGGATCTGCAATTTCACCAGCTCCAATTACGCCGTCTTCTTCTCCACCGATTGAACCTACTTCTGCTTCAACAGAAACTCCTTTTTCAATAGCAATTCTTATTATTTCTTTAGTTTTTTCAATATTTTCATCAATTGAGTAATGAGAACCATCGAACATTACAGAAGAGAAACCAGCTTCAATAACTTTTAAAGCTCCTTCATAACTGCCGTGATCAATATGTAATGCAACGGGAACTGTAATGTTTAAATCTTTTAATAGTCCGTTAACCATACCTACAACAACATGATATCCACCCATGTATTTTCCTGCACCTTCAGATACACCTAAAATTACTGGTGAATTGTTTTCTTGAACTGTTAATAAAATAGCTTTTGTCCATTCTAAATTATTGATATTGAATTGACCAACAGCATATTTTCCTTCTCTTGCTTTGTTTAACATTTCTTTTGCCGAAACTAACATATGAAACCCCCATAAAAATATATTTTAGTGTAAACATTAAAGAAATAACAAATCCCATTATTTCTCATTACAACTCATACTATAATCGAAATTTGTATAAATTATTTCCTATACTTTTCTTCAATCTCTTTTATTTGATTTAATCGTATTTGATGTTTTTCGCCAGTAAGCTCTGTATTAAGCCAAGCATTATCAACCATTAAAGCCAGACCTTCACCTGTAACTCTTTCTCCCAAACAAATAATATTTGCAGCAATTGATATGCCAACGCCAGTGCCACAACAAAGTATACCCCTTTCGCATTCTCCAGGCTTAACACTTTCAGTTACTGATGAAGCATACTTAGGATAATCTACACTTTCCTGTGAGTATGTTCCAAAATCCTTGTAAGCTATACGCTTATTTTCT
>JACMJL010000275.1 GCA_014380625.1 Clostridiaceae bacterium | reverse complement strand
GGACACATGACTGTCACATAGGGACGGGGTTATTGTCAACCTCGGTGTGAAGAACCCCGGCCCTTAGGTGACTTTATTGATGTAATACGAATCAGAGGTACCGTTAACTGCAATATCCGGCATTATTCCTGTGCCTGCAATATTACTTTCCTTCACGTTCCAGTAGAAGCTTACAAGAAATATGGAGTATTTTTTATCAGCATTATCATAAGTTAATTGCCCAACTCCCTTACCAAAGGTTGTATGACCAATTATAACAACGTTATTCAAATATTTTTTAAGACCAAGGGTTAGAAGTTCAGAAGAACTTGCAGTATATTCATTCACTAGTATGATTATCTTTTTGAATTTTATTTGTTTTTCATCAGAGTAGTAAGAATGCGTACTTCCAGTTCTGTTTATAGTAAAGCTTGTAGTACATTTAGGAAGTAATACATCTAAAATATTATTAGCAGCACTTATAACACCACCTGAGTTATTTCTTAGGTCTATAACTAAATTCATCTGTTCGGGGTTCTTAATTTTTACTAATACGTCTTGAAAGTCTAAATCTACGGTGTTATTAAAAGAGTTAATCTTCAAATAAAAAGTATTTTCCTTAAGACTTTTTGAAGTAATTTCATTTGCAGTTTTTTCTGTAATACGATGATTGAAGTCGGAATCTGTTAAAGTAAAGGTGAAGTTATCATCTTTTATTTTAATATCTTCAATAAAGTTAGTAATATCCTTTGTTGTTAAAGTCTTTAGATCTTCGAAAGCTTTAGCCTTTTTATCAAAATCTATAACCTTATCGAAATATAGGTAGTTAGTCTTTATGAAATTTACAATCTTCACTGCTTCTGATAGAGAATCTTTATCTATTGAATCTAAAAGATCTAAGGCATCTTTTAACTCTGGATCTATAGATAATGCCTTCTTAGCGAAAGTAGAAGCCTGAGAAGAATTTTTATTATAGAAATATTCCCAACCAATGCTCGATAACAAATCAGGGTCCTTTGGGTCAATTTCTAAAGCAAGGTTTAATTCACTTATAGCATCCTCATGTTTTTCCAATTGAGAGAAACAATTGGAAATATATTTATATATTTCAACACTTTTAGGAAACTTTTTCAAGGTTTCCTTTGAGAAGGTTATACAATTTAAATATTCTTTTTCATCATAAATGGTTTTAATTTTATTAATATATGGTTCATAATAATTTTTGTTTAACTTTATTGCTTTATCAAAGTTAGTTAAGGCATCTTCATCATTATACTTAGAATAAGATATTTGGCCTTTTACATTATAGGCAAATGCATTCTTAGGATCAAGTTTTAAAGCTTCTGCGCAGAACTTGTCTGCTTCCACATAATTTTCAAGCATAACATAATCATAAGCCTTGAAGGCAAATGCATTTGGGTTTGTGGATGTAATAGCTAAAGACTTATTAAAGTTAGTTAAGGCCTCTTCATATTTCTTAATTCTGAAATAAGCTTCACCTAAATTTAAGTATAAAATGCTGTTTTTTTTATCACTTTTTTCAGCTTGATTAAAATAATTTATTGCACCGTAATAATCGCTTTGATTTAAAAGTTTTTTTCCTTTATTAAAGGAGTTTTTACTACCTGAATTAAATATAAAATATATTAACAACACATATAAAACAAAAGCAGCTACACTAGCTGAAATAATTATTGCTAAAATAGAAATTTTACCATTTTTTTTATTATACAAATTATACCACCCCATAAGATAATAACATGGGGACGGGGTTGTTGACAACAATGTTGTCAACAACCCCGTCCCCCTATTGACACATTTGGGAATTTTCCATATAATAAATATATAGACATATGAGCAGGTGTTCATATGTAATTAATTAGAGGGGGTATATCATGGAAGCATTAGTTAAAAAAGAACTCTTTTTAGAAGGATTAGACTGTGCTAATTGTGCAGCTAAAATTGAAAAAGAATCTGGAAATATAAAAAATGTTTCAAATGCGACCTTAGACTTTGTGTCTGGAAGGTTAGTTCTGCAATTTGAAGATAAAAATAATGAGGATAGAATAGTTAAGGAAGTTACAGCTATAGTTAAGAATCATGAACCTGATGTGAAGGTGCTTCAGTTACCGAAGGTAAAAGATAATAGTAAAAAGGATAAATATGTTCAAGCAATCCTTACAAGGTTAAGTGTGGGAGGGATAATATTTTTAATAGGAATGTTATCACGACTAAGTTTACCAATAGAGTTTTCTTTGTTTTTTTTAGCCTATCTAATAGTTGGATATGATGTGGTATTAAATGCTTTTAAAAATGTGATTAAAGGTAGGGTTTTTGATGAGAATTTTCTAATGAGTGTGGCTACTATTGGTGCCTTTTCAATTAGTGAATTTTCCGAGGGTGTTGCTGTAATGATATTTTATCAGGTAGGTGAATTATTTCAGCACCTTGCAGTTCGATCCTCTAGAAGATCTATTGAAAAATTAATGGATATTAGACCGGACTTTGCAAATCTTAAAAGAGGTGTAAAGATAGTTAAAGTTTCTCCAGAGGTTGTTAAACCAGGAGATTTTATCATGGTAAAACCTGGTGAAAAAGTCCCCTTGGATGGAATTGTTACTAAAGGAGATTCTAATGTTGATACCTCGGCACTAACTGGAGAAGCAGTACCAAGAAGTGTACATGTTGGGGATGAAGTTTATGGTGGCTTTATTAATAAAAATGGTGTTATTACTGTTAAAGTTACAAAAGAATTTGGTGAGTCAACTGTATCTAAAATTCTGGAACTTGTACAAAATGCCAGCAGTAGAAAGGCACAAACAGAAAATTTCATTACTAAATTTGCTAGAGTGTATACTCCAGTTGTAGTTATTGGAGCAGTTCTGTTGGCATTACTCCCACCACTTCTGGTCCCTGGTGCCACTTTTGATACCTGGATATATAGAGCTTTAGTTTTTCTTGTTGTATCTTGTCCCTGTGCTTTAGTCATCTCAATTCCTTTAGGGTTTTTCGGGGGTATAGGAGCTGCCTCTAGGGCAGGAATATTAATTAAGGGAAGTAATTATCTAGAAGCTCTTAATAATGTAGATACAGTTGTGTTTGATAAGACTGGAACCTTAACTAAGGGCGTTTTTAAAGTTACTGAAATAAAGGTTGCAGGAAATTATAGCCAAGAAGAACTCTTAGAATATGCTGCTTTAGCTGAAAGCTTTTCTAATCATCCTATTGCTAAGTCAATAATTAAGGAATATGGTAAAGAGTTAGATAAAATGGAAAGTAACAACTTTTCCGAACTATCTGGGCTTGGCATAGAGGTTAGTATAAAGGGAAAGACCGTGGTAGCTGGAAATAGTAAATTGATGAAAAAAAATCAGATTAACTTTATTGAAGTTGATAAAATAGGTACCATAGTTCATATTGCACTAGATGGAATTTACGCAGGTTTTATAGTGATTTCTGATGAGATTAAATCAGATTCAGCACATGCGATTACAGCTTTAAAGGAAATTGGAATTAAAAAAATAGTAATGTTAACTGGCGATAGTAAGCTGGTGGGTGATGCGGTTGGAAACTTAATAGGTATTAATGAAGTTTATTCTGAACTTTTACCAGATGGTAAGGTAGAAATATTTGAAGCCCTAGAGAAAAGAAAAGCCAGTAAGAAAAAGGTGATATTTGTAGGTGATGGTATAAATGATGCACCAGTGCTGGCAAGGGCTGATATAGGAATAGCAATGGGAGGAATAGGATCTGATGCTGCAATTGAGGCAGCGGATGTAGTTATTATGACAGACGAACCTTCAAAGATTGTAGAGGCAATAGGTATTGCCAAAAAGACAAATAAAATTGTTTGGCAGAATATTATATTCTGTCTAGTAGTTAAACTAGTAATTCTTGCATTAGGTGTATTTGGCCTAACTTCTATATGGGTGGCGGTATTTGGAGATGTAGGAGTAGCTCTAATTGCAGTTTTAAATTCAATGAGATGCCTCAAGCGGACAGGGTTGTCGTCAACATGTTGACAACAACCCCGTCCCCCTGCTATATTTATTTAGGGTGGTGTAATATGAATTTACAAGAAAAATTTCAATTACTTAAAGATATAATTAAAAAAAGAGGTAGTGCAGCCATAGCTTTTTCCGGTGGTGTAGATAGTACTTTTCTAATAAAAGTGGCTCATGAGGTTTTAGGAGATAAATTGATCGCAGTTACTGCAACTTCGTCCACATATCCTGAAAGAGAATTAAAGGAAGCTATAAAGTATGCAGAGGATATGGGCGTAAAGCATATTATTATTTCTTCTGAAGAACTCGAAATTGAAGGGTTTGCAAGCAATCCTAAGAATAGATGTTATTTTTGTAAAAAAGAGCTTTTTACTAAAATAAAGGAAGTTGCAATTGCAAATGGTGTAGAGTACGTTTTTGATGGTTCAAACCTTGATGATATTGGAGATTATAGACCCGGTATGCAAGCTGCAAAAGAATTAGAGGTAGTAAGCCCAATTAAAGAGGCAGGCCTAACTAAAAATGATATTAGAGAATTATCTAAGGAACTTGGACTTCCAACTTGGAACAAGCCATCCTTTGCCTGTTTATCCTCTAGGTTTCCTTATGGAAATAAGATAACCTTACCTAAGTTAAAGATGGTGGATAGAGCAGAGCAACTCCTTTTAGATATGGGAATAAGACAGGTAAGAGTAAGACATCATGGAGAAATAGCTAGAATTGAAGTTTCACCTGAAGAAAGAGAACAGTTTTTCAGTGTGGAAATCATGGATAAGATAGGTAATGAATTTAAAAAAATAGGATTTACATATGTTACCTTTGACATGTTAGGCTATAGAACTGGAAGTATGAATGAAGTTCTTACAAAAGAAGAAAAAACAATATAATTTATAGATTATAAGAAAACTAAAGGCTTTAAATAAGACACATTTTTGTTATGAAGATAGCAAATTTGTAGTTTATTCGAAGCCTTTTTTTATTTGACTAAAATAGCCCGTTCTATTTATGAATTTAATTAATAATATAAAATGATAACTCTATTTACTTTTTAGAAAGGATAGATGTAAATGTTCACTGAGGTTATGAACTATCTATTAAAGCACATTGATAAATACTTTGAAGCAGTGAAAATTCATATTCAGATTAGTGTAACTGCAGTTTTCATAGGGATTATAATAGCAGTACCCCTAGGTATTATATGTGCTAAATTTACAAAAGTATCAAAGCCAATAATGAACTTATTTAATTTTTTTAGGATTATTCCAAGCTTAGCAATCCTAGTGTTAGTTATGCCAATACTTGGAACTGGATTCCTTCCAGCCCTATTAGCACTTGTGATTTTGGCCATACCACCCATACTTATAAATACCTGTTTAGGGATAAGAAATATTGATCCATCTGTTATAGAAAGTGCTGAAGGAATGGGGATGGATTATAAAAAAATGCTATTTAACATTGAAATCCCATTAGCACTACCTTTAATAATTACAGGAGTTAGAACCTCTTCGGTGGAAGTAATTGCTAGCACTACTTTAGCATCTTATATAGGAGCTGGTGGACTTGGAGATTTCATTTTCACTGGTTTGGGTATGAATGATTTTAGCATATTAATAATAGGCGGAGCCACTGTAGCACTACTTTCAGTAATAGCAGAAATGTTGTTATTTATGTTTCAACTAAGTATTACAAAATATCAAAGAAATTAAAAAGTATTATATTTAGGGAGTGTTTAGTTATGCATAAAAGATTAAAAAACTTAGTTATAGGTTCAGTACTAACAACCTTGTTTTCAGTTTTGATGTTAACTGGTTGCAGTAATAAAAGTTCATCAAGTACTACAGTGGATAAGAATAAACCTACAATAAAAGTTGGTTCTAAAGATTTTACTGAATCATTAATTTTAGGTGAGTTATATGCAGTTGCTTTAGAAAAGGCAGGTTACAAAGTCGAAAGAAAATTAAATCTTGGTAGTGCAGTGGTTCATACTTCACTTATAAATGGAGATATTGATTTTTATCCAGAGTATACAGGGACAGGGTTGATGTCCATATTAAAGGAAAAACCAAAGTTTGATTCGAAGGAAGTATATGATGAAGTTGCAACAAAATACAAGGAAAAATTTAAATTGATTTGGCTTGATCCATCTTCGGCCAATGATGGTCAGGGGTTAGTAATCACGAAGAAGGCAGCTGATAAATACAATATACGTACTATTTCAGACCTTCAAAAGAACGCAGGAAGTATTAGATTTGCATCTCAAGGTCAATTTGACGAAAGAGCAGATGGACTTCCAGCTTTGAAAGTAACTTATGGAGATTTTAAATTTAAAGATGAAAAGATCTATGACAACGGACTAAAATATGAGGTGCTTCATAATGATAAAGCAGATCTTGCTGTAGCCTATACAACAGAAGGACAATTAAGTAAAGATGAGTTTGTGGTACTAGAAGATGATAAGCATGTATGGCCACCATATAATATAGCTCCTGTTATAAAACAAGACCTTCTAGAAAAAAATCCTGAAATAAAAGATATTTTAAATAAAGTTACTAAGAAAATTGATAACAAGACAATCATAAAGTTAAACGCAGAAGTAGATATAGACAAAAAAGAGTATGAAGAAGTAGTAAAAGTTTTTTTTGATAAAGAATTAGCAAACTAAAAAAAAGACTATAAAGAAGGGAGGATATCTTTTGAAAAAGGTAGCCATTGAGTTTATAAAAGTAAGTAAAAAGTTTTGTGACTCAGAGCAATATGCTATTTCGGAGGTAAGTGCTAGCATCGAAGAAGGTAGTTTTATAACAATTCTAGGAACCTCAGGTTCAGGAAAAACTACCTTTTTAAAAATGATTAATAGAATATATGAATTAAGCTCTGGAGAAATACTATTTTTCGGAGAAAATATCAAAAAGTTTCCTTTGGAAAAACATAGGCAGAAAATTGGATATGTTATTCAACAGATTGGCCTATTTCCACATATGAATGTGGAAGAAAATATTGCTACAGTTCCAAATATTTTAAAGTGGAAAAAGAAAGATATAGCTGAAAGAGTTGATTTTCTATTAGATTTAGTATGCCTTCCTTCTAAGGATTTCAAAAAAAGATATCCAAGGCAATTGTCTGGTGGTCAACAACAAAGAGTTGGGTTAGCAAGGGCCATGGCTGCTGATCCTGAAATAATGCTGATGGATGAACCTTTTGGTGCTATAGATGCAATAACTAGACTAAATCTCCAAGAAGAACTTATTAGAATTCAGAAAAAACTTAATAAGACAATCCTCTTTGTAACTCATGATGTTAATGAAGCCTTGAGATTAGGAGACAAGGTAATCATAATGGATCAAGGGGAAATTCAACAATATGATACACCTTACAATATATTATTTCACCCAGCTAATGAATTTGTGGCACGCTTAGTTTCGTCAGAGGACATTCTGCAAAAACTTAAGGTGATTAAGGCAAAAACAGTTATGCTTCCTTTGGATCCACAAACAAAAGAAGGCGCCTTGAGAGTTAATGAAAATGAGGACTTACAGCATTTGTTAACATATTTTCTTCAGGAAAATGTAGATTATTTGATTGTTGAATCGGATAATCATAAAGCAATTGGCAAAATAACCTTGGAGCAATTAAAAATAAAGCAAGTAGAGATAGGGCGTTAGCACATGATAGAGTATTTACTAAAGTATCATGACAAAATGTTAATCTTACTGCTACAGCACCTTCAGATTGTATCCTTAAGTATTATAATATCTTTTGGCATTGCAATTCCTGTATCCCTTTTGATTTTAAGGTCAAAAGTTTTATCTATGATAGTACTATCTTCCTTAGGAGTTATTTATTCCATACCAAGCCTAGCATTGTTTGCATTATTAATACCAGTACTAGGTTTAGGAAGAGAAACTGCAATTTTCGTTTTAGTAATCTATAATCAGTATATCCTGGTTAGAAATATATTGGCAGCTTTTCAGTCCATAGATCCCTTTATTGTAGAGGCAGGAAAAGGTATGGGGTTAAACTCCTCTCAGTTATTTTTAAAAATACAAATACCTTTAGCTCTTCCAATAATATTAGGGGGCATAAGAATAGCTACTATAACTACTATTGGAGTAGCAACTATTGCAGCGGTAATAAATGCAGGGGGTTTAGGGGTTATTTTATTTGATGGACTTAGAATGAATTATCTACCGAAAATACTATGGGGAACTATTATGTCAGCAGGCTTAGCTTTAGGGGCAAATCAAATATTGTTATATTTAGAAAAGTTGGCAAGCTTTAAAGCTAATGGGAGATATAAAGTTTTAAGTTAACTGAAAGTGCATAGACCTTGAAAGGTAGTAGCGAGAATGGTAATATGTATATACTTAAATTTTATTAAGATGACATGAAATAAGTGTCGAAGATAAAATTACAAACGTGGAGGGGGTAGAAAGATGAGTAAAGAGTTTGATAAAAATATGGCCCAATTAGTTTCAGAAATTGCTAGGAATTATAGAGAAAATTCTATTTTTTCCTCATATGATTCTTCTAACTTAACAAATAAAGTTGAAATTATAGAAATTTTACAGGAATTAAGGCAACTGATTTTTCCAGGTTTTTTTGAAAAGAAAAAATTATCAAATGATACAATAGAATATTACATTGGTGATCTTTTAATAAGTATTGAAGAAAAATTGCATAGACAAATAAAATGTGCATTAGTGTACAAAAACCATATAAGTAATGAATCTGAGGATTCATTTTTAGAAGATAAAACAAACAAAATATGTTTAACCTTTTTAAACTTATTACCTAAGTTACAAGAATATATTACAACAGACGTTCAAGCAGCATTTGATGGTGATCCAGCCGCTGGAGACATAGAACAAATTATATTTTCATATCCAGGCATATTTGCAGTGAGTATTTATAGAATAGCTCATGAACTTTATAAATTATCAGTACCGTATATTCCAAGAATTATGACAGAATATGCTCATAATGAAACTGGAATTGATATAAATGCAGGTGCTGAAATCGGGAAGTACTTCTTTATAGACCATGGGACAGGCGTTGTTATTGGTGAAACTTGTGTTATTGGACAAAATGTAAAACTATATCAAGGAGTAACCTTAGGAGCTCTCTCAACTAGAGGAGGACAAAATCTTCAAGGTGTAAAAAGACACCCTACACTTGAAGATAACGTAACTATATATTCTGGAGCTTCAATTTTAGGTGGAGAAACTGTCATTGGAAAAAATTCAGTTATAGGTGGAAATGCTTTTATTACGAAATCAGTACCAGAGGATACAAGGGTTAGTGTTCAAAACCCAGAACTGAAATTTAGAAATAGTAAACCAAAAGAATTTCAACAAGAATTTATAGCTGATTGGGTTATATAAAAGTTATTAAATAAAATTCATACTTCACAGGTTAAGCTGTGTGAGAAGATTTAGGCTATCCTTAATTTAATAGGATAGCCCTTTATTTTATCTCCATTTGCAAGTTTCTATACATATTATGTAAATGTAAACTAATTATTGCAGAAATGTAAATTATGTTACATAATATAATTAGTGGTAGAAATTACGTTTACTGTAGTTTCTCAGAAAGTGAGGGGCTGAATTGTCACACTTTAACTGGTTTTTAAGAGGGGAAAACTTAATATATATCAAAATTCAGAAAATTCAACAAGGTGATAAATATCTAAGAGAAACAGTAATACAAGAGTACAAACCATTCATAATAAAGGCCATTTCACAATGTATGGGAAAATATATTGATGTGGAAAATAGTGAAGAATTTAGCATAGCGTTGTCTGCTTTCAATGAAGCCATTGATCGTTATAATGTGGAAAATGGTGGGGATTTTTTTGAATACTGTAAGTTAATTATTCATGATCGGATAATAGACTATAAAAGAAGTAATAAAAAAAATAGTAGTGTTTACCCATTTTCATATTTTGATGATGAAATTTATAATGCTTTTGAGAATAAGTATCTAGTAGATGAAAAAAGCCAACTTGAGGCAGTTGAAATAAAGGATGAAATACTATCCTTAAAAAAAACCTTAGAGAGATTTCAAATTAATTTTGACGATCTAGTTTTATATTCACCAAAGCACAAGGACTCAATAAAATTATGTATAAAAATTGCGAGAATTATTGCTAACAATGAAGAATTATTCGCAAAACTTTTACACTCAAGAAATATTCCTTTGAAGGAATTGATGACCAGGGTTGATGTACATCAAAGAACCGTAGAAAGAAATAGAAAGTTTATTATAACTGTAACCTTATTACTAAAAAGTAATCTTGATGTTTTAAAAGGGTATGTTGAAAATACTGAGAGTGGAGGTACATCACTTGGATAAGAGAGGTAATATACTAGAACTCAAAAAAAATTGCGCTGTAATTATGACTGAAGATTGCGAATTTCAATATATTAAAAAACGTCCAGGAATGTTTGTGGGACAACAAATCAATTTTGATAAAAAGAGTATTAATAAATTTAAAAATAACATTATAAGATATGCAGGGCTTGTAGCCTGTTTTCTTACAATTATATTAGTTTCGATTATGTCTTATTCTAAATTTAATACCAGTAAAGATATTTATGCCTATGTGGATATAGATATTAATCCAAGCCTAGAAGTTGCTATCAACAAAGATAATAAAGTGATATTTGTAAAACCTATTAATGAGGATGGAAAAATGCTTCTTAAATCTTTAAAGCTGAAAGGCGAGACATTAGAAACTGCAATTAGCGAAATTCTAAACCAATCTAGGCATAATGGATATATTAAATCACAAACAGATAATTATGTACTTATTGCTATGTCATTAAATCCTGAGACTATTGAATATAAAAAGAAGCTTAATTACTTATTAGATGCCCTGAATGGAATAGCTGAAGAAAATGGTAAGGAAAGAATAATTACTAGAGTAATTGATACATCCTGGGAAACTAGAAACCTTGCAAACCAAAACAATATTTCAACTGGTAAATACACCATGTACACAAAGGCTAAAGATCTAGGATTAAATCTTTCTATTGATGAGGTTAGAAATAATAACCTATCAGATATACTTAAAAAACTAGATATTGATTCTAAAATCAATGGTTATCCAGGCAATTCTCATAATACAGATAAACCAAAAGATATTAAAACAACTACCCCTACTCAAGAAAAGGAAGTTAATAAGGCTCCTGTTATTTCAGAAGCACCTACCTGGACTGTAGGAATAAATTATACTATTGGAACGGTAATAAGTTATAACCAGAATAAGTATAAATGCATTACAACTCATATTTCCCAGTCAGATTGGCAACCTTCAAATGTGCCTGCCCTGTGGCAAAAACAAGTAGTAACAGATAGTAAAAATACTTGGCAGACCGGTGTTAGTTACACAGTTGCGACAATAGTAACCTATAAGGGTGTCAAATATAAATGCCTTCAAGCACACGATTCACTGGAAGGATGGGAGCCACCCAATGTGCCTGCACTATGGCAAAAACCATAAATCCAAAGAAAAAGTTATTTTGCTTCAACTTACTTATGCTTACAAGCCTTATAAAATTAAGGTTTGCAAGCATTTTTTTTATTTTGTCCCACTAAAAAAAGTTAAGATCCTCGTATTAATATGTTGATAAAGAAAATGTGACACTTAAAGATGGACAAACATTAATATATAAGGGAGGAGTTTTATGAGAAAAAAGTAAGAGGATTTATAGCATTGATAGTGTGAGATATAGAAGGGAGAGGATTAAAAGATGAAAAATAAAAAAATACTTGCATATTTAACTACAGCAATATTTACTTTAAGCCTAGCTATAGGTACATGTACTAATACAGGGGTTAAGGCGGCAACTACACAGAAAAATGTTGTAACTTATTTTCCCAATTGGGCTATGTACAATTCAGCTCATCAGTCTATGCTACCTAAAGACATTCCCTGGGATAAAATTACCGTAGTGAACCACGCTTTTTTCACTGTAGATTCTAGTTATAAAATAGCTTCATTAGATACCTTTGCAGATTTTGAAAAACAATTAGATCACTCAGGAGACTGGACTCAAACACTAAAGGGTTGCTTTGGTGAGTATAAATATTACAAAGGCATATATCCTGATAAGAAGATTTTAGTTTCTATAGGTGGATGGACAAGAGGAGAAAATTTTCATGCTATGGCATTAACCGCCGCAAGTAGAAAGGTATTTACTGATAGTGTAGTTGCTTTCTTAAAACAATACCCATTTATAGATGGTATTGATATAGACTGGGAGTATCCAGGTATAGATAGGAAGGGCGATAGCAATGATCAATATGACAAAGGATGTCCAGGCGGCCTTGAAGATAAGACCAATTATACTTTATTAATGCAAGACATAAGAAATGCATATAATGCTAATGGCTTAGTAGGTAAAATGCTAACAATAGCCGCTCCAGCTGGCTACGAAAAGATGTCACTTGTAGAGCCAGATAAGTATAGTCAGTATCTTGATTTTATCAATGTTATGACCTATGATATCCACGGAGCCTGGGAAAATGTAACTAATCATCAATCCGCTTTATATGTAAACCCTTCTGATCCTTCAGCAACAAGTCCTACAGATATAAAGAATAAATACAACACTGACTATGCCATGAGGGCTTATAGGGATATATATAAAATACCAGCTTCAAAATTAAATGTAGGTTCACCTTTCTATTCAAGAGGGTGGAAAGGTGTTACACCAGGACCTAAGGGAGATGGACTTTATCAAACAGCAACAGGTGCTTACACTGGATCTTTAGATAATCCATCATCTCCAGGTGGACAAGAACCCTGGTTTAAACTTAAACAATTGGAAACCACTGCAGGTTGGAATAAGTATTATGATAATGTGGCTAAGGCAGTTTACTTATACAATTCCTCTACTGGTGCGTTTTTGACCTATGAAGATGAAAAAACTCTAGGCGACAAATGTGATTACGTAGTGAACAATGGTTATGGTGGTATGCTAATTTGGGATGCTTCAAATGATGACTTATCAAAGGGGAGCCCAATGACAACTATCATGTTTAATAAAATGAAGGGTTCTACAGTAATAAAATTAGGAGCTGCAACACTTTCTGCTTCAGCAGTGAATAATGGTGCGTATACTCTAACTGCTAGTGTACCAGCTTATAATTCAGCTACCTCATACAAAATATTCGAGGGTTCTTCCACTACTCCATTAAAAAGTGGAACTTTAGTTGCAGGACAAAGCACGGCTCAAGCTGTAAGCCTTAATGTAACAAACAAGGCTGTAGGAACTTATACTTATACTATGGTTGTAAGTGATGCAACAACTTCGCTTACTTCAAATCAGGTATCAGTAACTGTAGTAGCACCAGTAGTTATAAAATTACAAGCAGCAACACTTTCAGCTTCTCCAGTTTCAAATGGAGCTTATACGTTAACTGGAACAATACCCGGAAATAATAGTGCTAACTCCTTTAAAATAATGGAAGGTACTACAACCTTATCTAGTGGCAACCTAACTTCAGGACAAACTACTGCACAAACGGTAAGCTTTAATGTTACAGGCAAAACTTCAGGAACCTATACTTATAACATAATAGTTAGTGATGCAACTGCTTCTCTTACCTCCAATCAAGTATCAGTAACTGTTTCACCTGTCAATGTAATAAATGCTCCGGCTAAACCATCCCTTAGTCAAGATAATTGGGATCATGGGGCTAACTATAAAATTATTATGAATATGTGGTGGGGCATTAATGGAACCTCTTGGAAACTTTATGAAAATGGAGTATTAGTTTCAACTATTGCGTTAACAGCAAATGGTTCTTTTGAACAAACAGGGTTTGTAGCATTTACAGGAAAAGCAAGTGGAAGTTATGTTTATCAAGCAGAGCTTATAAATTCAGCAGGTTCAACGCTATCAGATAAGCTTACTTATACAGTAAGATAGTATAAAGGAGTTATGTTAAATGAAAATAAATAGCAAAAAAATTCTTTCGTTAATTATAACAATTGCCCTTACCTTATCACAACTTGTAATTTTTTCAGCACAAGCAAAAGCTTCAGTAAGTTATGATTATGGTTCTTCCAATAAGGTTGTTACTACAACTTTGAATTCCGTTAGTGCTAGCGCTGTTGCCTGGGCTCAAAACACCTCATATAAAGTTGGGGATGTAGTGTCCTATAATGGTCAAAACTATAAATGCATACAAGCTCATACTTCCTTACTAGGGTGGGAACCCTCAAATGTACCAGCCTTATGGGCTGTAACTTCAGAAGGTGGTACAACCACAGGTGGAAGTACGGGTGTTGGACAGATCCCTGGACCTAAATCTCCTTATTTTATGATAGTAAACAAAAATAGTGGAAAAGCTTTGGATCTAATTGGTGGAGATACTTCTAATGCTGCAAGAATCAACCAGTGGAGCTATGATTATAATAGCGCTAATCAAAGATGGACTATCTTACCAGCAGGCGATGGTCATTTTAAGATTATTTCCTATGTAACTGGAAAAGCTGCATGTATAGCAGGACCATCACTAAATGATGGAGCCCAGCTTCATGACTATGACTATACTGGTGTTGGCACAGACCAACAATGGGATTTTGTAGATGCTGGAAATGGTTGGTTTAAAATTAAAAATGTTTATAGTGGGAAAATGCTAGACGTTAGTGGCGCTAATACTGTAAATGACGGAAAAGTTCAACAGTGGTCAGATAATGGTGGACAAGGAAGTCAACTATGGAGGTTACAGCCCTGGGGTGACTATAACATTAAAGCTGACTCAGGAAAATATGTATGTGTACAGGGTAAAGGTTCAACAAATGGAAGTAGAATAATACAATATGATCTAGAGACAAACCCTTGGTTTAATTGGAGATTTGAAAATGTAGGCGATGGGTTATCTAAAGTATCAAGCCTAAATGCACTAACAAGAGTTTTATGTGTAAGTGGCGGATCCTCAACACCAGGTGCATATTTACACTTGTGGGATTACAATAATGCAAACACCGGTGACCAAAAGGTAAAGATAGTTCCACAGATAGACGGAAAATTCAAATTTTATTTTGCACATGATGGACAGACCTGGGATGTTCCTGGTGGACAAACAGGTAATAATGTAGAAATTGATCAATACTCAAATAACAACAACTCCTGGCAGAAATTCACTTTAGAGAGAACTACTGCTGGAGGTACAGGTACTGGTGGAGGACAAGGCACTGACCCAGTAAATAATTCTTTCCCAACTAAAGTATTTGCTCCATATGTAGATGTTATGTTATGGCCTACATTTAGTATCAATGACTGTTATAGTAAAACAGGTCAAAAATATTATACCCTTGCTTTTATTAACAGTGATGGCAGTGGTAATCCTGCATGGGGTGGAATTACTAAACTAGCTGACAATTTTTACGGAAGTGAAATTGACAGCATCCGTAGTAAAGGTGGAGATGTTATAGTATCTTTTGGAGGGGCAAATGGTACGGAATTAGCAACAACAAATTCTGATGTTAATGTTCTTCAAGCAAAATATCAAAGTGTTATTGATAAATATAAATTAACTTGGATTGATTTTGACATAGAAGGAGCTGCGGTTTCAGATACAGCTGCAATTGGTAGAAGAAACAAGGCAATTAAAGGCCTTCAAGTAGCAAATCCTAAACTGAAAGTTGCTTTCTGCCTTCCAGTTCTTCCAAGTGGTCTTACTGCTGAGGGTTTGAATGTATTAAAAAATGCAAAAGACAATGGAGTAAGGATAGATGCTGTAAATGTAATGGCCATGGATTTTGGAGATGGGCCAGCACCAAATCCAAGTGGGAAAATGGGTGATTATGCTATCCAATCAGCAAATAGTACCTATAATCAATGTAATAACTTAGGTATAACTACTAAAATTGGTGTCACTCCAATGATTGGTGTTAATGATGTACAATCTGAGATATTTAATCAAGCTGATGCGAGGAAATTATTATCCTTCGCTCAATCCAATAATTGGGTAGGATTAATTGCTATGTGGTCAGCTAATCGGGATAATGGCAAAGGTGGAGCCTTATATCAATCCTCAAATATATCGCAAACAGACTTTGAATTTTGTAACATTTTTAAAGCCTTTGTACCTTAAAGGATTATTAATAAAAGGAGCTGTCTCAAAATAATATTTGAGCTACAGCTCCCTTTTCCTATTAATAATTAATTGTAATTTATCTACAAAAATAAATATTTCTCAGAGGGTAGTGGTACACAGTTAAAATTAGTGTTAAAATTATTGAAAAAGTAAAGTAGAATTTTTTATCGTTATTTACAAAGGAGAATTAAAATGGAGAAAAACTGTGATTATTGCACAGGCAAATATTGCTCTAATAAAGTTTCTATATTTTCAATGCTTAAGGACGTTGAACTTAAGGATGTTGTTGATTTAGTAATAACCAAAAAATATAAAAAGGGCGAGATAATATTTTTACAGGGAGATGTATCCGACAAATTATATATAATAAATACTGGTAAAATAAAAATATTTAAATATACGAAAGAAAGTAAGGAGCAGATAGTATATTTACTTTCTGAGGGAGATGTCATCGGAGACTTAAACCTTCTTAAAAAGGGCAGTTTTGAGTTCAATGCTGAGGCTCTTGAGGATGTTATACTATGTACTATATCAAAGCAGGATTTTGATGGGATCTTAAGAAAAAATCCTGATATAGCACTAAGAATGCTTGAAAATGTACATGATAGGGTAGTAAGTCTTGAAAAGTTAGTTCAAACGCTTAGTACTAAAGACATAGAAGCTAGAATTGCCAGTATGCTAATTAATTTTATAGGAGACTTTGGCTGTGAATGTAATGGAGAAATGGAACTAAATATACCACTTAATCGTGAAGAAATGGCCAATTTTATAGGGATTACTAGAGAGACCCTAAGTAGAAAGCTAACTGGACTTCAAGAGCTGGGAATTATAGATCTGGTTTTAAATAAGAAAATTGTTATTAAGGACATGAAACGGCTAAAGGACAGGGCATAAGAGTATAAGCAAATGCAGAAAGAACATAAACTTTGTTCTTTCTGTTTTTTTATAGATAATTTGATTTAAATCAAAGCATAATAACTATTGAAAACTTATAATAGAGACATCAAATAAATAGTGGAGGTAGTTAAAAATGAATAATGAATTTAATAGTACACAGAAGATAGCAGAAATAGCGGTAGTATTTCCTAAGGCAATGGAAATATTTAAAGTATATGGTATAGATTTTTGTTGTGGGGGAAATAGACCACTAGCTGAAGCTATAAAGGAAAAGAATTTAAATGAAACTGAAATCCTTAATAAATTAAATGAAGAATTCCATAAAAGTGAAGAAGTAAAACTAGAACAGCGGGACTGGAGAACAGAAAAATATAGCGTGGTGATAGATTATGTTATAAACACTCATCATGTATATACTTCAAAGGTTCTTCCTGAAATAGCTGAACTTACAACTAAGATACTAAGAGCTCATGGAGAGCATCATGGTGAGGAATTAACAAAAGTTCATAAACTATTTAATGCTTTGAAAACTGAGTTAGAAGGTCATCTTATTAAAGAAGAAGAAATTGTGTTTCCTTTAATAAAAAAATATGAAGAGAATGGATCAAAGGAAACCTTGAAAATGGCACTTGATAAAATTAAAGAGCTTGAAGCAGAACATGAAGGTGCAGGAGATATATTAAAGGAATTAAGAAAGATAACTAGTGAGTATAGCGTTCCAGAAGATGGTTGCAATACTTATAGATATACTTATTCAAAGCTTATAGAGCTTGAAGGAGATTTATTTAAGCATATTCATATTGAAAATAATATATTATTCCCTAGATTGACCAAAGAATTAGGTGCCTAATGCATAAAACTTCGCCATATAATTAAAACTATAGATATAATTTTAAGAAGAGGGTGAATTTATGAGTACAGTGTTATATATAACTTCAAATCCTAAAAGTGAAAAAGATTCCTATAGTTTAAAAGTGGGCAGAGAGTTTTTAAATGCTTATAAAATCAAAAATCCAGGCGATAATATATTTGAAATTGATACTTTTAAAGCGGGAGTACCATTAATTGACAAGGATGTATTAAAAGGATGGAGCAGAATGGCCTCAGGAACTTCTTTTGGAGTACTAACTACGGATGAACAGCAAAAGATAAAAAAAATAGATAAATTTACAGATCAATTTATTGCTGCAGATAAGTATATTTTTGTAACTCCAATGTGGAACTTTACTGTGCCTGCCATGATGAAGGCATATATCGACACAATCTGTATAGTAAATAGGACCTTTAAATATACTCAAAATGGTGCAGAAGGTCTATTAAAAGGAAAAAAGGCGGTGCATATTCAAGCTAGCGGAGGGGTATATTCTGAGGGACCAGCCAAGGATTTTGAAATGGGAAATAGATATATTAAAAGCATTTGTATGTTTTTAGGAATAACCTTTGACGGTTCTATATTTATTGAGGGAATCCAAGCTGATCCTAATAAAGCTAATGAAATCCTTCAAGGAGCCACTGATTTAGCTGTTAAAACCGCTGAAACTTTTTAAGAAATTAAGGTGTTTTTTCGATATACAAATCCTGCAGCATGGAATTTGATGTTATAGATAACTGACTGTACCAAGAAAGACTAAGGCTCGCTTGGATAATCTCTGCACATCAAATCCACTGCCGCAGGAAATAGTATTTTGAGAAATTATTTTATTTAGAATCCCACATTATCTCCATACCAGTACTAATTCCAATGTCTTCATAAATCAAAATTTTAGTTTCTCCAGTTATTTCATAAAGTTTTAGGCTTACTTCTGCAGTAAGACTTTCTAATACTTCTCCTTCCATGATTCCATTTTTAGGAGAAAGTAGTCTGCCAGTATTTTTCGTTTCCCCTTCAACCTGTAATTCTTGTCTTTTATTTCTTAAACAAAAACTGACAGTAGGTCCATCTGTTCTGATATAAACCAGCTTTGTGCCTGTATAAGTGGCAAATATATAAAGGTCTTTGTTGAAATATAGCCCACAAATAAAACCTGTAAAACTCCCTTTAAGAAAGGGTATGGTTGCAATTGAACACATTAACGATGTGTCATTATTTTTAAAATGGTTGCATTGGATCCAAACCCAGGACTTTGGGAAAGATGAACCATAATCCTTTTCTATGTAGCCTTTACCCTCTGTAAAATCTATTTTAGTGCCTTCAATCTCAAGGAAACCTTGGATTTTATGGGTTAGACTTAATATCCCATGATAACATTCCATAAAGGGTACAAAGGTATACCAACCCATAACCCCAGGAGAACAAAAAGTTGCTGGCCAAGGTGTTAGATCTATAAAAAATAGTTCCCCTTTAATAATAGGATTAGTATTAATATTAATAGATAGTTTGTTTTGAGAAAAATAATTTTCTTCTATTTTAATTTCAAAAGCATTTTTAGAAAAGTGAAAATCCTCAATGTTAAAATCAAAATTATAGGAATTTTGATTTTTCCCATCTAAAATTTGAATACATGCTTTTGCTTCACTTGAGGATTTTCCAAAGGAGACACTTGGTATAATTGAAAAAGCATTTAATGCTGCTTTATCTACAATCTTAAAATACCAGCCTTCAAAATAATTAGTTTTTTTGTTACCACCTTGATAAATTTCAGAATTCCATATCTTTTTTAAATTATAAAAACTCATAGTTTTATACCTTTCATAAAATAGATGTAGTTAAATTAATAGTCTTCAATTAATTTTAAATTATTATTCATGGTAATTATTAATTATTATGTATATAATGTTTATATGAAATTATAATGAGGAGTGATTTAACTATGAATATAGGATTTATTGGCTCTGGAAATATGGCTGAAGCTATGATGAGTGGAATTTTAAATTCTGATAATTTACCTTCGGTTAGAATCATGGGTAGTGATTATTTTGAAAAAACCTTAAAAACAGTAAAAGAAAAATATAAAATAGAAACTACAGTTGATAATAAAGAAGTTGCAAGGTTTTCAGATATTATTGTGCTTTCAGTTAAACCTGATAAATATGGAACTGTAATCGAGGAAATTAAAGACCATATAAAGACAAATGCAGTTGTAGTAACAATAGCAGCTGGTATTAGTATAGACTTCGTAGAAAGAGCTTTTGGAAAGGCTATTAAACTAGTTAGAGTTATGCCTAATACCCCTGCGCTAGTTGGAGAAGGTATGAGTGCATTAAGTTTTAATTCATATATTAATTTAGAAGAAAAGTTAGAAGTTATTAAAATCTTTGAAAGTTTTGGAAAAGCAGAAACTCTTGAGGAAAGTTTAATGGATGCAGTTCCAGCTATAAGTGGCTCCTCGCCAGCTTATGTATTTATGTTCATTGAAGCTTTAGCTGATGGTGCAGTACTTTCTGGAATCCCAAGGGACAAGGCATATAAAATGGCAGCTCAATCTGTACTAGGGGCAGCTAAGATGGTACTAGAATCAGGGAAGCACCCAGGAGAATTAAAGGATAATGTTTGCTCACCTGGAGGAACTACTATTGAAGCTGTATACACTTTAGAGAACAACAATTTTAGAGGAACTATAATGGCAGCTATGGAAAGCTGTACTGCTAAGGCGAAAAAGATGTCACAGAAATAAAAGAGGTGAATAAAAATGCTTATAAATATATTGAAATGTCATGGGTCAGGTAATGATTTTATCTTAATAGACGAATGGAGTAATGCTTATAACTTTTCAGAAGAACAGAGAGTTATATTGTCTCAAACACTATGTGATAGAAAAAGTTCTTTAGGTTCCGACGGCATATTATTTTTTACTAAGAGTGATAAAGTTGATGCTGGAATGAGAATGTTTAATACAGATGGGTCTGAGGCAGAAATGTGCGGAAATGGCCTAAGATGTTTGGCTAGATATGCATTGGAATTATTAAAAAAGGATAAAGCCTTAATTGAAACTTTAAAAGAAAATCTTGAGGTTGAAAAAATTCCTGACATTTTTCAAGGGGTAAAGACCTTCAAAGTGGCTATAAAGCCTGTAAGGTTTCAACTAGAAACTCTTCCAATGATATTTCCTAAAGAAACCCTTAGAAATGAAAAGATTCAGGGTTTATCTGAGGAACTGCTATTTACTGCACTTAGTATTCCCAATCCCCACATTGTTACAATTGTGGATACTATTGATGAAAAAGCTATAGAGGAAATTGGTATAAAAGCAAACTTGGATAAAAATATATTTCCTAGGGGGGTTAATCTCAATTTTGTTAAACCTCTTGGAGAAAACATAATCTATGTTCAAACCTATGAAAGAGGGGTGGGATTAACTAATGCTTGTGGCACCGGGATGTCTTCGGCCTCTTTAGTAAGTTGTTTGTTAGGTATAAATAAAATAGATAGTGTAATTACAGTGGTAAATAGAGGTGGCATGGTAAAGTGTCAACCAAAGGTAGATAAGTTAGGGAATTACTCTGTGGAACTTATGGGAAATGCAACCTATACCTTTCAGGGAGAAGTAGAATTTAATTATGATTATCCTTTAGATTTTGTATATACTAATGAAAAGGACTATCTAGAGGATATTAATAATTATAATAAACTTGCTGAGTATGCTAAGGATACATTATAATACAAGAGTACAAATTATAAAATGTAGGTGATTTAATGAAAGAACTAATAGAAAAAGCAGAAAAAACACATCAGTTAAGTAAGGCAGAAATAGTTTTATTACTGGAAAACCATGAAATTCAGGAAGAACTTTTTAACGCTGCAGATAGGGTAAGAAAAGAGTATGTAGGAGACGAGGTTCAACTTCGAGGACTTATAGAGTTTTCAAATATATGTAAGCAAAAATGTTTGTATTGTGGACTTAGAGCAAGTAACAAAAATGTGAATAGATATAGGCTTCAACCTGATGAAATAATTGAACTAGCTAGAAAAGCTAAGGGTTATGGATATAAAACTGTAGTTTTACAATCTGGTGAAGATGATTATTACACAGTAGAAAAGATTACTTATATTGTCACAGAAATTAAGAAGCTTGAAATGGCTATTACTTTAAGTATTGGTGAAAAAACCTATGAGGAATATAAAGCTTATAGAGACGCAGGCGCCGATAGGTACTTATTAAGAATTGAGACAACAGACAAAAGGCTTTATGAAGACATGGACCCTGGTATGAATCATGAAGACAGAAAAAGATGTCTAGAAGACTTAAAGGAATTTGGCTACGAAGTAGGCACAGGTTGTCTTGTAGGACTTCCAGGACAAACTATAGAATCACTTGCAGATGACATTTTATTTTTCAAGGAAATAGACGCGGATATGATTGGTATTGGACCCTTCATACCTAATAATGATACTCCCTTAAAACATTCAAAAGGTGGAGATTTTGATTTAAGTTTGAGGGTAATGGCTCTAACAAGATTGTTGCTACCTGACATTAATATACCTGCTACCACTGCTATGGAAGTTATAAATCCTCAAGGTAGAATTATCGCCCTTAAAAGTGGTGCTAATGTGGTAATGCCAAATGTCACTGAAGGGGAAGCAAGAAAATGGTATGCCCTTTATCCAGGTAAAATTTGTGTGAATGATACCCCTGCACATTGTAGAGGTTGCATTACAGGAAAAATTAAAGGTATAGGTAGAGATGTGTCAGAAGGATTTGGATTCCATAAAAAAAATAGTGAAAGTTAATTAGTATAAATAGGCTAACTCAAGATAATTATTTTATTTTGAGTTAGCCTATTTATATTTGTTAGTATGTTTAATAAATATAACAAATGATGGTAAGCCACTATGATACATACAATTAGTATTACTAAATACTCCATTAATACATACTATACAGCAAGCATTTATACTTATTGGAGGATTTATATGGAAATGAAAAGACTAAATTTGCTTATGATGATGAAATAGAACATGCTAATAGATTTGTATATTCTTATGTAATGCTGAAATAAAATAAATAGTGGTGTCAAAAGCTTCCTTTATTGAATAGTATGTACTGATATGTAGTTTAATGAAGAGGTGTAAATTTGAAAATTCATGTAGTTAGGCCTGGAGATAGTACCTGGGCATTATCAAGAACCTATGGTGTTAGTCAAAATAGTATAATAGAGGTTAATGGTCTTGAAGCACAAAGTCATCTTGTAATTGGGCAGGCTCTTGTAATACCAAGCACTGGAACTACCCATGTTCTAAGAGCTGGAGAATCCTTGTGGACACTATCAAAGAGGTATGGAGTTTCTGTAGATAGTATAATTGAGCTTAATAAATTCACAAATGAACAAGTGATTAATCCAGGACAAGTGATTAGAATACCTGATAGATCTAAAAACTATGGAGTAATCGAATCAAATGGCTTTATTCAACCTTCAACACCTGAAAAAGAAACTGTAGTGTTAAAAGAATCTGCTGAATACTTAACATACCTATCTCCTTTTAGTCATCATGTAAATGCAGATGGGTCACTTACTGAACTGGAAGATGAAACCATAGTTAATATAGGAAAAGCAAATAAGAATGCACTAATGTTATCAATAACAAATTTGAATGAGAGTAATTTTGACACTGTGGTTATAGATAATATTTTAAAGTCAAATCAGCTTCAGCAAACCCTAATAAACAATATATTGATTGCAATAAGGGAAAAGGGATATTATGGAGTAATAATTGATTTTGAGAGAATAACTCCAATAAATAGAGAACTATACAATAATTTTTTAAGAAAGACAGTAGATGCTCTCCATAAAGAAAATAAGGTAGTGGCTACAGCATTAGCACCAAAGACCTTTGATATTCAGTCGGGTTCCTGGCATGGGGCTCATGATTATAGAGCACACGGAGAAATAGTGGATTTTGTAATAATAATGACCTATGAATGGGGATGGTCAGGTGGACCACCAATGGCTGTAGCTCCATTAAATGAAGTTAGGAAAGTAATTAATTATGCAGTATCTGTCATTCCAAGAAAAAAAATAATGATGGGAATTCCCTTGTATGGCTATGATTGGACTCTTCCATATATACCTAAGGGAGAATTTGCAGAAGGGATTGGTTGCTTAGAAGCAGTGGTAAGAGCTGCAAACGTTAATGCAATAATTAAATATGATATGCAATCACAATCACCTTTTTATAATTATTTCGGTAAAGACAGGGCTCAGCATGTAGTATGGTTTGAAGATGCAAGAAGTATTATGGCAAAATTTAAATTAGTTAGTGAATATGGGTTAAGAGGGGTTAGTTATTGGTCCTTAGGGCAACCTTTTCCACAAAACTGGTATTTGTTAGATGACATGTTTAGGATAACGAAACTAGTTAAATAAAAATAAACCTTGGCATTTTATGAGCCAAGGTTTATTTTCATTAATTCCAATGCAAACAGGTGGTAGCAAACTCAGTAGCAAAAATTTATTGTAAGGAATAAAAACGTTATTTTCAAATTATATTTCAACAGATTGGGCATATAGGGGTTACATCTATAAACACTTCCTCGAACCTACAAATTACTGAAAAAGTTTTCGTAATTTAGATATTACTATTAAAGTCCCACCTGAATATAAGTTGAGAGAAGGAAGTATATTAGGTCAAACTAATAATAATGATGGGAAAGGAACCTACTGGAAGGATAGACGACAGAGGAATAATTTGTTGATGATATAGTCATATTATGATATGATATGACTATAAAGAAGTATATCATAAAGAGGTGATACTATGGAAGCAGCAATCAGACCGTCAGCAGATTTAAGAAATCATTATAATGAAATTTCCAAGCAGTGTAAAGAATCAAGAGAGGCTGTTATTATTACTGTAAATGGACGAGGTGATACAGCAGTTATTGGATTGCAGGATTATTATCAGATGAAATCCGAACTGGAATTACTCAGAACACTTGCTGAAGCGGAGGATGATGTAAAAAATGGAAGAGTAGCACCAATGCAGGATTCGTTTGATGATCTTCGTGGATCTTTACTGGAAAGGAAGAATGGATGAAGTATAAAATCTTAAGAACGGATAAGGCAGAGGAGCAGCTCCGTGAAATCATATTCTATATTGCAGATGATTCCGGTAATGTAGATATTGCACTGGGATACCTGAATAAGATTGAAACTGCAATCAATCGTCTACAGGAGTTGCCAAAGTCAGGAAGTATACCAAGATATTCTATATTAAAAAAGCAGGGATATACAATAATAATTGTTGAAAGGCATCTTGTGTTTTATAAGATAAATGAGGTGGAACAGACAGTTATTATATATGCCATTGTGGATGGTAGAAGAGAATATCGCAATTTATTATAAAAAGTACAAAAAGCATTCAGGCTAAAACCTGGATGCTTTTAAATTTAGGAGCGTTATCTCATGAAATAGCAGTAACTAAGGCGCATGATGAATATTTGAAGGCTAGAATTAGTAATAAAGTAGTCACTGTTTAAGCAGGAATACTTCAAGTAATATGGCCGTGGGAGCAATTGGATGAAGTTATAGATGTATGGCAAAAATGGTCTCCATCCGTTGATGTAAGATTAGGGATCATATGTGAATGTACCTAATTTAAGCATAAAAAATTACGGTCAGGAATATTACGGTGCCAATTTTGCACGGCTGCAGAGAATTAAAGCGAAATATGATCCGGAAAATGTCTTCAACTTCGTACAGAGTATTCCTCTCACCACTATTAACTTTACTATAGGCTTAAACTACATTTTTTCAAAAACCGTAATATGCCTATAGTAAGTATAATTGATAATATAAAAAGTACTATAATATAAACCAAAGCTAACACAGGTATGAAAATTAAGATTAATGAAAATAATATCGCAATCTGCAACAGTCTATATTGTTTCCATCTTTCATCAGACTCTTTCATTAAATCAGATTGGTCTTGTTTTTCCGCCATATCCTTAATTCCCATAAACAAATTGTATATAACTAACAAATTAAGTACAAAGGAAGCAATTGCTATAGTTATACTAAAAATCAACAAGGGACTTAATTGAATACCTGGACCTTGGACAGGATTTTGATATATTGAAAATAAAGATAATATTATCATAGGAATATTATATTTTGCAGCTATACTAAAATAAGAACTACTTGAGATAAGAGTACTAAAACCGGAAGCTAAAAATAAATAACCTACTATATCAGGTAAAATATCAAAACCTTGAATTCTAAAACTGAGCATTATAAATAATAACCCCAAAAATAATTTATTAAATCCACTTTTATTCATAAAATTGCCCTCCATATATCTAATTATTTAAGAATTAAGTAATTTGAAATGACACACTTTAGTTTTATTTTCTTCCCAATCCCATAAATGTAGACTTGAACCATTACAATTCTCCCATTCTTTACAGGTGCAGCAGCCATCAGTTTTCATCCAACTTCTATCTCTCATGTTTTTATAACGAGTTTCCCAGGCCTCTGAAAAAGAAATTTCATTTACATTCCCTTGAATCCATTTCCTATTTAATGAGGGACATGCACTATAACTTCCATCACTGAGAAGTCCACCTACATTAATCCCTGCACCACAATAGAAAAAACCATCCCTAACTTCACGTTCCCAATCACAACCTAAGTAGCCCTCCTCTGAATAACTTATTGTGAAGTCGGGATTACTAGATCTTTTGGCTTTAATAAATTTAAAAAGTTCAATAAGTAAATTTTTATTAAGAACTAATTCTTTATTTATTTCTGCGCGACCTTTAGGAAAAATGCTGAAAAGTCTCCAATTATGAATACCATTTTTCTTCAAAATTTCGTACATTTCATCTAACTGCTGAATATTTTTAGTGCTTACGCAGGTTATAGCCTCTACAGCGCTAAACTTTCCTGAGTCTAAAAATAATTTCAAGGCATTAATAGCTTTTTCATAGGAAGTTTCGTTCATCCTTAACCAATTATGGGTTGAAGCTAAACCATCAAGGCTAACAGAAACAGTCTTCATGCCAGCTAAAGAACACCTTTCCACTATATCAGCATTTACTAACATGCCATTAGTAACCATTCCCCAAGGAAAACCCATTTTACTAACTTCTGATAAAATATCAAACAAATCTTCCCTAACAAGTGGCTCTCCACCAGTGACTGCAACCATAACTTTTTTTGCATCATAATTCTCTGCAATATTTCTAAAAACCTGAAGAATCTTTTCAGCCGGTAATTGCAAAGGGTCACTATTATTTCCGCAGCTAGAACCACAATGTCTACAATTAAGATTACATTTTAAGGTTGTCTCCCAGAAAAAATAAGTTAAGTCATGTACCTTTGCATTAATTTTTACGGCTTTACTCCAGCCCCAATTCTGAAATTTCTTTTTAACCCTTGTTATATTATTTTTCACAATTCAAACTCCATTTCAAAGTAAATTTATAAAGTTTCCTTAATAATTTAAGTTTGTATCATTTATCTTGAGGAACCTGCACATCTTGATCTTTTATTGTACTACTTGGTGTACTACTATTATAAACTGGTGGTCCATATTTACTGGATTGCTGAGAACCGTATGCATAACAACCTGTTAGTGTACTTGCTGCAATTACTGTGGTAAAAAACCAGGCTAAGATCCTATAAATTACTTTAGTTTGTTTTGACAAAAAAGACCCCCCTTTAAAAATAAACAAATTATTTATTTGTTTAATACTAAAATTCCATGTTTAATAGCAAATTTAAAGTATTACTTGTATATTATACCATTATTAACTATATATATATAATAATGAAAACAATTCCCGATTGCTTTGGGAATTATTTTCATTTTTAAAACTAAATAGATGACTTTTCAGTCTAATATATAATAATACTTAGAGGAGTTGTTAGGCGAATGATAAAAAAAATTATTATGCAAGGTTTGATTTTTGCTATTTTAATAACAACCTATGGCTGTAAGGTAATAAATACAAAGGAAGTTGGTAAAAACCAAAAGGTAAATATAGTACAAAGCATATCTACTGTGGTTGAAAAAAAAGATGATCAAGTTAGGAATAATAAACTAAAGATTACTGAAAAATCAATAATAACATTTTGGGATGATCCTGTTTTTAAAGATTTTAAGGATACAGGAAAGGGTTATAAGGAGTATGAAAAATGGCTCATTGAAAGGGCAACAGAAAAAGGTATAAATAAGACTAAGCTATTAGCTTCCCTTAGAATTGCAAACACGTTGAAAGGCGATAAGGTTACAATGTTTCCAGTAATTATAGAAACAACTAATTTTAATAATAAGGAAAGTTTTGTAATTGTATTTACTTGGGAACTTACAAGTGCTATTAAGGAAGAAAAAACAGTTAAATCTCTTGGACACATATTTATTGTTGCAATTGAAGCAGACAGTAAGAATGTTATAGCACAAGAAGGCTGTATGTAATTTCAACAAATTATTGAACGTTAAATACAAAGCACCGCCAGGAAGCAAGCCAGATTCGGCTAGATTCCTGGCGGTGCTTTTGTATTGGTGGGATTGGGAAATAGAATTAAGTTTTTCTATACAGATTCTTCCAGTACATGGTATAATTTAACAATAGTGCAATAATAGTGCAACAATACTACGAGTTGCACAATTACAACAATGTGAAAGGAGGATTATTTTAAAAAGTTGTTACTGCTAATTCTACTTTTTCAAAAAGGTCATATTTTAGGGGGTATAGTGAATGAAAAAAGGTAAAAGGGTATTGTCAGTGATTCTCACATTGGCCATGGTTTTCAGTTTGTTAGTAGGTATGCCAAATTCAGCTAATGCGGCAACTGACACAAGTAAACCAACTGAATCCTATTCCTATCTGGTAGCTTCAGCAAACTCGAAAATTATACATGCTGATAGTAAAAAAACAAATGTGCTTAAAGCTAGTTCAACAGCACATTCTGATGGAGAATCTTTTAAGGTTATAAGCAATAATGATGGTACAATCTCTCTTTTCTCTAAGGCCACAAATTGTTATGTAACCGTTGACAAAACCAAAAACTACAATTTGTTTCCGAAATCAAGCTGTGCAGATAGTTCGGGGAAATTTACAATTGAAATACAACCTGACGGGAAAACAGCGCTTAAAGCTATAGAAAATGAAAAATATGTCACTGTGGATCTCGCTCATGACGATGTATTACTAGCCAGTAGTACAACAGTAGGTATAAACGAAAAATTCACTATAGTATCGTCAAACATACCTGAAGCACCCACTGGACTAACTGTAAGTTCCAAAACAGCTAATTCCGTAAGCCTGAAATGGACATCAGTAAAAGGTGCAACAGGTTATAACGTATACCGTTCAACAAGTCCTGAGGGCGTTTACACTAGGATTCAAACTTGTCCTGGAAATTCAAACAATTATAAAGATACAAGATTGAATCTTTTATCCACATATTACTATAAGGTTTCATCGGTAAGCTCTGGAGCCGAGTCCGCCTTATCTGCAGAAGTTTCTGTAACAACTGCAGCATATTCATATATAGTGGCATTGGCAAACTCACTAATTGTTCAAGCTAATTCAAAATCGATTTTCCCTCTTACAGCAAACAGCACTGCAGTCACCGCTGTTAATGCATTAGAAGTAATAAAAAATTCCGATGGTACGGTTTCTTTTTTCTGTATTAAGACCAATTCTTATGTTTGCTGTGATGCATTAAGCGGATACATGTTGGTTCCAAGAACCACAATGAGCATTGGTAGTTGGGAAAAGTTCAACTTAGAAACACAAACAGATGGAACGGTAGCCATAAAAGCGGTAAATAATAAAAAATATGTTACTGTTGATTTAAAACATGGCAATGTTCTTGTTGCCAGTAGTACATCTCTAACAATAAAAGAAAAGTTTGCTATACTATCATCTGACAGCCAGGCAGCACCTACAGGACTTGCTGTAAGTGATACATCTACTAGTTCTGTGGGTTTAAGTTGGAATACGGTAGCATATGCAAAAGGTTATAATCTATACCGTTCTAACACTAGTGAAGGTAGTTATACAAAAATCAATGCCACTCTTTTGACCCAAAACAAATATTCAGATACTGGACTTATAAAGGATACTACATATTATTATAAAGTTTCAGTAGTAACCCTAATTGGAGAGTCTGTTCAGTCCTCATATATCCTTGGAAATACAGCCAAAGAAATTGCTCCTGAAACACCTACAGGACTTAAAATGAGTTCTAATGGGGTAAATTCAATTGCCCTAAACTGGAATAATACACCAGGTGCAACAAGCTATAATGTATTCAGTTCCACAAGTATTGATGGAACCTATACCCAATTAAACACTTCGGCTGTAACTTCTACAAGTTATACTGCTATTGGTTTAACTGGAGGTACTGCCTATTACTATAAAGTTTCTGCAGAGAACGCATTAGGTAAGTCAGAACAATCCACTGCGTTATTTGCAACAACTTTTGGATATTCAACTCATTCTTATTTAGTAGCACTAGCTAATTCAAAAATAGTTCAAGCTAGCGAAAATCCAATGGCTCCGCTTAAGGCATCAGCCAGCGAAGCAACTTCAGACCCACAGTTCTTCGATGTGGTATATGGCGCTGACGGATATATAGGTTTTGCATCCGTATCGCTTAAAACTCTGGTTTGTACTGATTCATGGAACGTTCCTGACTTCGAACTACTTCCAAGAAGTGGTATGAGTACCAACCCTGGTGGATGGGAAGCATTTACCACGGAACCACAAGGAGATGGAACTATTGCTATTAAGGCAAATAATGGTGGTAATTATGTAACTGTGGATGCAGCTACTGGTATTCTTAAAGCAACCAGCAGCACTGTTGGTATAAATGAAAAGTTTTGCATTGTAATGCCTACTGCTCCAAAACAACCTACGGGACTTACTGTAACTGAGACCTATTATAATTCAGTTAGCTTAAGTTGGACTGCTCCAGTATCATCAATTACAACTGGATATAATGTATACAGGTCTACAACTAGTGGCGGACCATATACCAAGATTAACACTTCTGGTATCAGCATAACAAGTTATACAGATACAACCGTAGTTAAGGGAACTAATTATTACTACGTAGTTTCATCAGTTAACTCAAGCGGAGATACAAAATCTACAGAAGTTAATGTTAAAACTCAAACTGGTGATATACCTTCTGTACCTGCCGGACTTGATATAAGTTCTAGCAAAACAGATTCAATTGGACTAAGTTGGAATGCTGCCTTTAACGCAACAAGTTATAATGTGTATCGCTCTGAAAGCAAATTAGGAGTATACACTAAGATTAACACTAATTCAGTAGTGTCAACTAGTTATACAGACAAAGCTTTGGCTACGACCTCGTATTACTATAAGATTTCAGCATTAAATGTAAATGGAGAATCAGCTTTGTCAGTGCCGATGTCTAAAGAAACAAAACTTTTTGGACCTAATGTATATATATTTGCTCCAACGGATTCTGCAGCTGAAATTCAGGCAACTACTTCAGCTTTGTTTAAACAGCAGGAAGCAGCTCAATTTGAAAATGGTAGATACTCAGTACTATTTAAACCTGGTACCTACACTACAGATGTTAAAGTAGGTTTCTACACTCAAGTAGCTGGTTTGGGATTAAACCCAGATGATACAAGTATAAAATCCTTGAATGTAGATGCAAAATGGTTACCTGATAATAGTAGTAATCCTAATAATGCTACCTGTAATTTCTGGCGTTCAGTGGAAAATCTAGCTGTAAATTCTAACTCAATGTGGGCAGTATCACAGGCAGCACCTTTAAGACGTGTTCATATTAAAGGTGATTTATCATTACACGCAGGCGGATGGGCAAGTGGTGGTTTCTTGTCTGACTCTAAGATTGATGGTACAGTGGAAGCTGGTGGACAACAACAATGGTTTACAAGAAATACTGACTTTAATGTGTTCAATGGTGGAGTATGGAATATGGTTTATGTAGGTAATACTAAACTCCCAAACCCTACAGCTACTGGAGCTATGGAAAAAAATACAGTGGTAGATAAGACTCCTGTTGTAGAAGAAAAACCATTCCTATATGCTGATGCTTCTAATAACTATAAGGTTTTTGTTCCAGGTCTTCAAAATAACTCTAAGGGAACAACTTGGGATGGCAAAGAAGCAGTAGGAAAATCTCTATCAATTGACGAATTTTATGTGACACATCCTGAAACCGATACTGCTGCAACTATAAATGCTGCACTGAGTAAGGGGAAAAATCTGTTACTGACTCCCGGTATATATCATATGAAAGATACAATTAAGGTAACAAAAGCTAACACTGTGGTACTTGGACTTGGATTTGCATCTATAGTTCCAGATAATGGAGTTATAGGTATGACTATTTCAGATGTAGATGGCGTAAGAGTAGCAGGAATCATTATGGATGCTGGCTCAGGCAATTCACCTGTTTTAATGAAAGTAGGAGAAAAGACTAGTTCAGTAGATCATTCAGCAAATCCTACAGTTATTAGTGATCTTGTTTGTAGAATCGGAGGAGATTTACTTGGAAGAGTGGTTACTGCTCTTGAAATCAACAGCAACAATGTAATCGGAGACGATTTGTGGGTATGGCGTGCAGATCATGGTAAGGAAGTTGCTTGGAATAAAAACACAGCCATAAATGGTATGATAGTAAATGGTAAAAATGTAACTATGTTTGGACTTATGGTAGAACACTTTCAACAGTATCAAACAGTATGGAATGGTAATGGAGGAAAGACCTATTTCTATCAAAGTGAAATTCCATATGATGTTCCAGACCAAGCTAGTTGGATGAGTCATAACGGAACTGTAAATGGATATTCTTCCTATAAAGTAGCTGATGGAGTAACTTCCCATGAAGCTTGGGCACTTGGAATTTATTCTTTCTTCAATCAAAAGGTAGATATTGACCTTCACAGTGCAATGGAAGTTCCAGCTGCACCTGGGGTTAAAGTACACAATGTATGCGATGTTATGTTAGCTGGTAATCCAGGAATCACACATGTTATTAACAATACTGGTGATATAGCCAATACTGGCGGTGCTAGACAGTTAGTTACTGAATATTGCAATAATGCAGACCAACCTGTTATAGAACCAAAGAATGCAATGTTTAAAGAGGCGCATGATGTAACTATAACTTGTATAGACCCAACGGCATCGATAATGTATACCATCGATGGTACTATGCCAACAAGTACTAAGGGTATAAAATATACAGGGCCTTTCTCAGTAGCAGCTACTGCTACAGTTAATGCCATAGCCTATAAAGTTGGGCTGTATGATTCAGTTGTAGCAACTTCAAAAATTACAATTGATACTTCACTGGCAAGCGACTTAGCCTTTAAAATGCCAGCCTTAGCTTCAACAGGAAAACCGGAATTGGCTTTTGACGGGAATTTAACAACAACACGATGGGAGTCAGCTTCAACTGATCCACAATGGATAAGCGTGGATCTTGGTAAAACTTTTAGTGTAACAGGAGCCAAACTTGACTGGGAGTGGGCATCGGCACAAGACTACAAGATACAAGTATCTGAGGATAATATAACCTGGACCGATGCTTATGTAAAAGTAGATGCTGCAGCAGCCATTCAACACAGAATTGACGAAATAACCTTTGAGGTTCCTGTAAGCGGAAGATATGTAAGGATGTATGGAACAACAAGAACTAGCCCATATGGTTATTCCTTGTGGGAGTTTATGGTATACGGTAAATAGAATAATAAAGGTAGGGGCTATTAGGGACAGTTAATTCCTAATAGCCCTTTGTTTTTAGAATAAGAAAATTAAGGATAATTTCTTTACTTTATAATTAGAACATAATTGCATTATGATATAATTAAATAAGTGGGGGGTAATGGATGATCAGTAAAACAAAAATATTTTTGGAATTTATAGGTAAAACTGCAGTATAAAAAGTACAAGAGTGCCTTCACACAACTATTTATAAATTTTCTGCTAAGGGATAATTAAAAAAATATTGGAGCGTGAAGTTTGTGTATAAACTCTTAATTGCCGATGATGAGTCAAAGATTAGAAAAGGTTTGAGAAATTCTCTGAATTGGAGTGAATTGAACATTGAAATAGTTGGAGAAGCTGAAGACGGAGAAATTGCACTACAACAAACTAAAAAACTCTTACCAGATCTTATTTTACTGGATATTTGTATGCCTTTCCTGAATGGTTTAGAGCTAATTAAAAAGTTAAGGGAGGCAGATCAAAATACTATTATAATAATTATTACAGGTCATGATGAATTTTCCTACATGCATGAAGCCTTGAAGCTAAAGGTTTTTGATTATCTTTTAAAACCTGTGGAAAAAAATGCACTTAAAGAAACAGTGAATAAAGCAATGCTGGAAATAAATAAGAATAAAGAGAGACAAGTGTATTTAGACTGGGCAAATAGGCAATTAGATGAAAATTGTGATGTGTTAAAGCAAGTTTTTTTAAACAATTGGTTTAAGGGAAGTTTGACCTACGAGGAAGCCCTCAGTGAACTTAACTTTTTTAAATTTAAACTTGATTCTGATATAGGAATAGTAATAATAAAAGTAATAGAGCGATTAAACTATGAAGTATATTCAAAGGACTGGGATAGGGAGCTACTAAACTTTGCATTAACTAATGTTTCAGTTGAGCTAATGCGCAAGTTTAATCCTGAAATTACATACATTGATGAGGATAACAATATTGTTATTATTAGTAATACTAGTAATATTAGTGAATGGTTAAATATTGGAAGTCAAATAGAAAATAAAATTTATTCCTATTTGCACTATACAGTGATATTAGAACAAAAGAGGATTCCTAATGGTACTTTTGGAGTTAGAAATACTTATAAAGATATTGTTAGTAATATAAATAAAATAGCTGCTTATAAACCTATAGTACTTCTATCCATAAGATATATTGATACTAATTATCATATAAAGGATTTAAGTTTAGAAAATGTAGCAGAAAAGTTTAGTGTAAGTTCTTCTTACTTAAGTAAACTACTAAAACAAGAGGCAGGACTTTCTTTTATTGATTACCTTACAAAATATAGGATTAAGAAGTCTATCTGTATGATGGATGACCCCAAACTTAAGATTTATGAAATTGCTGAAGCAGTAGGGTATAATAATCAGCATTATTTTTGTAAGGCCTTTAAAAAGATTATGGGGTTTGCTCCAACAGAATTTAGAGGGGGTAGAGTTTAATTGATTAAACAACTTAAGAATAAAAGAATATATATATCCCTTATAATCTTAATAATTGTAATTTCAGCAATGACAATCAAATTAATTACTACCCAGAAATCTGAGGGGGTAGAATTTGTAATTGGCATGTCTCAAGCAAATTTAACAGAGCCCTGGAGAATTGCCATGAACCAAGAAATAATAGAAGAAGCTAGAAAGTATAAAAATATAAAAATTGTATATAAAGACGCTGGTGGAGACACCTATAAACAAAGTAAAGATATAAATGAATTGGTAAGTGATGGTGTGGATTTATTAATTGTATCAATAAATGATTCTGAAAAATTAACTCCACTAGTAAGTCAGGTCTATAAGTCCATGCCTGTAATAGTTTTAGACAGAGCAGTTGAAGGTTATGATTATTCTTTATACATTGGACCCGATAATGAAACTATCGGCAACAAGGCTGGACAGCTAGTTGCCGATTTAATTGGTGAAAAGCAAGGGAATATTATAGAAGTGCAAGGAGTATTAAATTCTTCTCCTGTAATAGCAAGGAGTCGTGGGTTTAAAGAGGTGTTAAATTCTCACACAAATCTTAAGGTTTCAAGAACTCTTGTAGGAGAATGGCAAAGGGATGAAACTGAGGATAAGATAACTGAAGCACTTAAAGAAGATAACAAGATAGATGTTATTTTCGCACATAATGATTATATGGCACTAGGTGCGTATAAGGCCATAAAAAAACTGGGTATGGAAAACATAAAAGTCATTGGTGTAGATGGACTTTCTGGTGAAGGCGGAGGAATAGAATTGGTTTCAAAAGGTATCCTTGAGGGCACTTTTACTTGCAAAACTGGAGGAAAGGAAGCTATTAATTACGCCCTGGATATCTTAAATAAAAAGGGAGAAATACCAAAAAAGATAATACTACGAAGTGATAAGATTACCTTAGACACTGTATATGAATATTCTAATAAAAAATCAAAAATTGTTGATACAAGTAAAAAAATTGCATTAGGATATGCTCAGTTAATCACGGAAAGTAAGTGGAGAGATGCAAATGCAAAATCTATTAAGAAGGCGGCGAAGCAACAAGGAGTAGATCTTGTATTCTTAGAGTCTGGTACTACTCAAGAGGACCAGATTAAATTAATAAGGGAATTAATAAAAAGAAAAGTTGACGTAATTTCATTTTCTCCTTTTGTTACATCCGGTTGGGATGACGTTCTAAGGGAGGCGAAAAATGCGGGTATACCTGTAATTCTAAGTGATAGAAGTGTGGATTCAGATGACTCATTATGGACCAGTAATATTTGTTCCGACTTTTATGAAGAAGGTAAGAGGGCTTCAAGAGTATTAATCCAGCATTTTGGGAAAGCAAAGGTAAATATTTTAGAGATAGAAGGAAACCTTGGTTCTACACCAACCATAGGGAGAGAAGCAGGTTTTAATGAATCCATTAGTAATCAAGATAACTATAAGATTATTGAAACTGTCACAGGAAATTTCACCTTTGATGGTGGCAAACTAGTTATGAAAAATTTCTTAAAAATCAATGGAAATAAAGTAAACGTGGTTTATGCTCAAAATGACGATATGGCTCTAGGGGCTATTGAAGCTATAAAAGAATATGGCTTGATACCAGGCAAGGACATTATAGTATTAGGTATTGATGGTACAAAAGAAGCACTGAGATCAATTAACAAAGGAGAAATGTTTTGTACAATAGAATGTAGCCCTTTATTAGGACCTAAAATAATTAATACTGCAAAGCAGGTAATAGCGGGCATTGAGGTTCCACTAGCCATTGTTAATCCCGAAGAAATTTTTACAGGTGACAATTCTGCTAAAGAAATAAAAAATAGGCAATATTAAAGGTGAGTTAAGATATTTCCTAGGTTATACAAATTCTGCATCATGGTATAAGAAGTTAGAGTAAGAAAGACTAAAGCTTCTTCAAATAATCTCTGCACATCAAATACCATGCTGCAGGAAATAGTATTTAACGAAAATATCATATTAAAAAATTGGCTAAAAAGTCTCTGGGGCTTACTTGTTCTCTTATTTCTGAAAAATTATCTATTTACCGCTTCGCTTAATTCACTTTTAAAGAAAGATGCGAATTAACTTCAACTATCTATTATACTAATAACCCAAATTCTAGCCATACGCCCTTCAACACAAGACCAAGGAATAACATCTTCTTTTCTACACTGACACTATGGAGCAATAAAGTTCATTTCTTCTTTTAATAATTCTATCAACATGAAATCTCTCCCCAAAATTTATTTAATTTAAAAATGTTCGACGTTACCTCAATTAATGTTATTTATGTTTTTCATTTTTGAATTGATAAAATTTAATAGCGCTATTTTTTCCTCTTTTGGTAACCATTCAACAAGTCGTGCTGCCGCAACAGGTAGTTCCCATTGTTCAATTTGTTCAATTTTAACTCCAGTTAGTTTTAAGTAATGCCTTATATATTCTAAATAAAACTTATTTCTAATAATATTAATAATTTGTTTTTCAAGATATGTTTTATCTGGTACTACTCCAAATTTAAATATTACTGACGTTCTTGCAACGTCAGTTAATGGATTCCATTGGGTAGATGTCATCCAATCAATTATTATATCTCCGTTTTTTGTTATAAGTACATTATCTGGGTGAAAATCTCCATGACATAATATGTTGTCATCTCTTAGTTCATCAATATATTCATATAACCTCATCTTTACATCAGCCTGTAATAATTCAGTATTTGAAATAGTATCCTTGAGTCTTATTTTATAATTAGGTAACTTAAAGTCAACTTTTAGCTGAATTGATTTATGTAATTGGGCTAATCGGTGAGCTTCTTTTTTTACTTTCCAGGGTTTAGATGCTATTACTTTCATCATAGTTATTCCATTAATTCGTTCATAAATAATACCAGTTCTATCATCAATTTCTATAAGTTCATAAACTTTAGGTGTTAAATTCAATTGTTTGTAAATATGAATACTAACTTCGTATTCATTTTCAATGGCCGTTTTGGGTAAACCTGTCCTAAAAAGTTTCAAGATTTTATCTTGTCCCCACTCAAATACTTCAGATGTTCGTCCCTGCCCAATTAACTTTCCCTTTTCCATATATCTTCCTCCAATATTTCGTAGCACCATAAAATACTATTCTATCTCATTCAATTATACAGCATATAAATATCGTCATTCAAAAATTTAACATAATTTCACATGAATGAGGTTAATGATTTAAAAACACCATTTTATTTTATCCTAAATAGTATACAAAATAACGGATTAATGCAAATACAATAAAACCCAATGAATATATAATAATAACTGTAAACGATATATGAAAATATACTTAGGGGGTTTTTATTAATGAAAATTAAAAAATTAACTGCGCTGGTAACAGTAGCAATGCTTGCAACTACAATGTTTGTAGGATGTGGATCATCTTCATCTTCTTCAGCTACTAGCTCATCTTCAACTGAGACAACTACTAAAAAGTTAGTAATTGGATTTTCTCAGATTGGTCAAGAAAGTGGTTGGAGAGACGCAGAGACTAACTCAGTTAAAGATATTCCAAATCAAAATAAAGATATCGAGCTAAAGTTCTCTGATGGACAGCAGAAACAAGAAAATCAAATAGCAGCCATTAGATCCTTTATAGCTCAAAAAGTGGATGTAATAGGGTTAGCACCAATTGTTGAAACTGGTTGGGATACAGTTTTAAAAGAAGCAAAAGATGCTAAAATACCAGTTGTATTATTAGATAGAAACGTAAAGGTTTCAGACCCTACTCTTTATGCAACTTTTATTGGCTCTGACTTTATCGCAGAAGGAAAAAGTGTTGCTAAGTTTGTAACTGATAAATTTGGTAAGGATGCAGCTGTAAGTATTGTTGAACTTCAAGGAACCGTAGGAGCAAGTGCTGCTACTGATAGACAAAAGGGTTTCATGGATGGAATCAAAGATTTCCCTACTTATAAAGTTATAAAATCACAAACTGGAGACTTCACCCGTGCAAAGGGTAAAGAAGTTATGGAAGCTTTCTTAAAATCAGAAGGAAAGAAGATTCAAGTTGTATATGCTCATAATGATGACATGGCAATGGGAGCAATTCAAGCTATTGAAGAATATGGTTTAAAACCAGGCGTAGATATTATTATTGTTTCAATTGATGGTGTTAAAGATGCGTTTGTAGCAATGGCTGCAGGGAAAACTAACTTTATAGCTGAATGTAATCCTCTTCTAGGACCACAATTAGTACAGGCCGCAAGAGATTTAAAAGCAGGCAAGACCTTAGAAAAATGGGTAAAATCAGATGAGAAGACCTTTGCTGGCGCAGATGCTGCTAAAGCCGCATTACCTGATAGAAAATACTAATTCCTTAATATTTAGTTAGTAAGACCTAAGAGCAAGAATGCTTATAAAAGTATTCTGCTCTTATCTTATAAGAAGAACTTTTTAGTTTGTATTCATAGAGGAGGGAAAAAGTAATGGAGGATAGCAATATAGTATTGGACATGAGAAAAATATGGAAGAGTTTCCCTGGAGTTACAGCTCTGGCAGGAGTTGATTTTCAATTAAAAAAAGGCGAAATCCATACCCTCATGGGAGAAAATGGTGCTGGCAAATCAACCTTAATTAAAGTTCTCACTGGTGTTTATCAAATAGATGATGGAATAATTGAGTTAAATGGTAAGCAGATAAGGATTACGTCTACTCAAGATGCTCAAAAACATGGAATAAGTACTGTTTATCAGGAAGTTAATTTATGTTCAAATTTAAGCGTAGCAGAGAATATTTATATTGGACGAGAACCTATGAAACATGGCAGCATTGATTGGAGTACAATTAATAAAAATGCTGAAAGGCTATTGGCAGAAAAGCTTGATTTAAAAATTGATGTTAAGAAGTTATTATCCT
>JACMJL010000274.1 GCA_014380625.1 Clostridiaceae bacterium | reverse complement strand
TTTATTAGTTACGGTGAAACTGTAATAATGGTAAATGTTAATGGTTCAACTAAACCTAGGAAGGGTGTTGACTTTTTCCCGTTAAGTGTAGAATACGAAGAGAGATTATATGCAGTTGGTAAAATCCCAGGTGGTTTTATTAAAAGAGAAGGAAGACCTTCAGAAAAATCAATTCTTAATTCAAGAGCAATTGATAGACCACTAAGGCCTTTATTTCCAAAGGGTTATAGAAATGATGTTCAAATCATTTGTACAGTAATGTCAGTAGAACAAGATAATGCTCCAGATATATTAGCAATTAATGGTGCTTCAATGGCATTGTGCCTTTCAAGCTTACCGTTTAAAATTCCTGTAGCTGCTGTTTCTGTTGGTTTAATTGATGGTAATTTTGTCTTAAACCCAATTTCAGCAGATAGACAAAAGAGTTCATTAAATCTTACTGTTGTTGCTACAAAAGAACAAGTTGCAATGATTGAGGCTGGAGCAGATGAGATTCCAGAAGATGTTATGATAAATGCCATAAAATTTGGTCATGAAGAATGCAAGAAAATTGTTGCTTTTCAAGAGGATGCAATGGCAAAATACGGAAAAGAAAAGCCAGAACCAAAACTTTATCATGTAAATGAAGAATTGGAGAAGGATTTAAGAGAATTTGCATTCCAAATGATAAGTGATGCAATGTATTTGACTAATAAAGATGAAAAACATTTAGCTATGGACACAGTTCAAGCTAAAATTAGTGAGCAATTTGATGAAAAGTACCCAGATAGTGGATCAGATATTGGAGAAATAATATACAGTATTGAAAAAGAAATAGTAAGAGATATGATGTTACATAAAAAAAGAAGACCTGATGGAAGAGCTTTTGATGAAATTAGAAAAATTGATTGTGAAGTTTCATTGCTTCCAAGAACACATGGTACTGGTTTATTTACAAGAGGAGCTACTCAAGTAATGACAGTGGCAACTATAGGTGCTCTAGGTGATGTTCAAATTCTTGATGGTCTTGGTGAAGAAGAATTTAAGAGATATATGCATCATTATAATTTCCCTGCATATAGTGTTGGAGAAACAAAACCTTTAAGAGGACCTGGTAGAAGAGAAATAGGTCACGGAGCTTTAGCAGAAAAGGCATTAGAACCTTTAATACCTTCTGAAGAAGAATTCCCTTATGCAATTAGATTGGTATCCGAAGTTTTAAGCTCTAATGGTTCTACTTCACAGGGTGCAGTTTGTGCTAGTACTTTAGCTCTTTTAGATGCTGGAGTACCAATAAAAAGACCTGCTGCTGGTATTGCAATGGGCTTGATTACTAGTGAAGATGGAAGCCAGGAACAAGTTATTACTGATATCCAGGGAATTGAAGACTTTTATGGAGATATGGACTTTAAAGTTGCAGGAACTGAAGTTGGTATAACATCAATTCAAGTAGATACAAAACTTCATGGCTTATCAGAAGAAGTAGTAAAAAATGCTATATATGATGCTAGAAAAGCAAGAATGTTTATCATTGGAAAAATTAATGAATGTATACCAGCTCATAGAAGCGAAATGTCAAAATATGCTCCTAGAGTATATAAAATAAGTATTGATCCAGATAAAATTAGAGATGTAATTGGAGCTGGCGGTAAGGTAATAAATAAAATTATTGCAGAAACTGGTGTTAAGATTGATATTAAAGATGATGGAACTGTATTAGTTATGTCTAATGATAGCATTGGAGCTAACAAAGCTTTAAAGATTATTGATGATTTAACTAGAGAAGTTAAACCAGGAGAAATATATTTAGGAAAGGTTACAAAAACAACAGCTTTTGGTGCCTTTGTAGAAATATTCCCTGGAAAAGAAGGTCTTGTTCATATATCTAAATTAGATGTTGCAAGAGTTAATAAGGTAGAGGACATTGTTTCAGTAGGTGATGAAATCCTTGTTAAAGTAATGGAAATTGATAATCAAGGAAGATTAAATCTTTCAAGAAAAGATGCAATTAAAGATTCAGATAAGGAAGAAAAAGAAAATAGTGAAGCATAAATAAAAGGGCATTTGTGCCTTTTTATTTTTATTCTCAAGAATTTTAAATAATGGTTACGTATATTTAGTTCTAATTTGGGGTAAAATAATTTTTTATATTAAGGTATCTGAAATAAAAAAATAGGAGGGAAACACTTATGTATAACATTTTTAAGCTTAAAAATGGACTAAGAGTTGTTGTAGAAGATATAGATTACGTTAATTCTGTAAGTGTAGGTCTTTGGGTTGAAAATGGTTCTAGAAATGAAAATGAAAAAAACAATGGTATTTCACATTTTATTGAACATATGCTATTTAAGGGTACTATTAAGAGAACATCAAAGGAATTGGCAGAATCAATAGAGGACATAGGCGGTCAACTTAATGCTTTTACTAGTAAAGAGGCAACTTGTTATTATGTAAAGATTTTAGATTCATATCTTGAACTAGCAGTAGAAGTTCTTTCAGATATGTTATTTAATAGTAAGTTTGCAGTGGAGGATATAGAAAAGGAAAAAGGCGTAGTTATAGAAGAAATAAACATGAGTGAAGATTCTCCAGAGGATGTACTTATAGATTTGCAGTGTAAAGCTACCTGGGGCGAAGATTCATTGTCACTTCCAATTTTAGGAACCACTGATACAGTTAAATCATTTACTCAAAAGGATATTAAAGAATACGTGGAATCACACTATATTCCTGAGAATTCAGTAATATCAATTTCCGGAAAATTTGATATGAATTCAATTGAAAAACTTATTAATAAATATTTCGGACACTGGGAAAGTAATAATAAAAAAGTTACTACTTATTCAAATCCTGAAATAATAAATAATGTATTTTATAAAAAGAAAAGTATAGAACAGCTTCATCTAAGTTTAAGTTTCGAAGGAATTAAACTTGGTGATGACAATATATATTCACTTTTAATAATTAATAATATTCTAGGTGGTGGGGCGTCTTCAATATTATTCCAAAAAATAAGAGAAGAGATGGGTATCTGTTATTCAATATATTCTTACATCTCAACCTATAAAAATGTAGGACTTATTAATATCTATGCAGGGCTAAATCCTAATTACGCTGCAGAAGCTATAAAAGTTATTAAGGCTGAGGTTGAGGCGTATATAAAGAGGGGCATTACGGAAGAAAAATTATCTAAAGCAAAGGAACAGGTTAAGGGGAGTTATATACTGGGTTTAGAAAGTACTAGTAGTAGAATGTTTAGTAATGGAAAATCCGTATTATTTTTAAACAGAGTAAACGAACCCAAAATGGTTTTAGAAAAAATTAATGCAGTAAAAATGGAAAACATTATAGAAATAATGGCAAAAACTTTTGGTAAAGGTATATTAAATGCCACTTTTGTTGGTGATAATGTAGATTTTGAAGTATTAACAAAGCTTAGCCAAACAGATATAATTGCTTATAAAAATCCTACTAAGCTTAATATTTAAATTTTAGTAATACTTCCTTGGTATTTTTCATATTAATTTTTAAAGTGAATTAATACTTATGTAATAATACATGAGCATTAATTCATAAGTACTAAGGGGGTAATCTAATGTCTGATAATTTTAAATACTATTCTGAAATGGAAAGATATGAGATAATAAATATTAATGATGGAGAAAAATACAATTATCTTTCAAATAATGATATCGTAGTGGATGAAAATGGTTATTTGAAAATTTTAATTCTAAATCAAGCCAAGAATAAATTTACCCTTTGGGGAAGTAATGATTTCATTGAAATACCTTGGGAATTCGTGAAAAAAATTGGTACAAGAACCATAATAATTGATTTCGAAGAACAAAACATGAAAAGAAGTAAATTTTAAAGCTTGGGGGTGCTTTAGATGGAAATATTAGTTCAAAAATTTGGTGGAACATCTGTATCTTCCGCTGAGAGAAGAAAATTAGTGGCTAATAAAATATTAATGGCAAAACAAAAGGGATATAACCCGGTAATAGTGGTGTCAGCTATGGGTAGAAAAGGCGAACCTTATGCTACTGATACATTATTGTCTTTATTAGAGGATAAGTTCAAAGAGCAAAACCTACTCTCTACTGACCTATTGATAAGTTGTGGTGAAGTCATAAGTGCTGTGATTATGTGCAATGAACTTACAAAACTAGGTATTAATTGTATACCGCTAACTGGGGGACAAGCAGGAGTTATAACTGATGATAAATTTTCTAGTGCTAATTTGATAAAGGTTAATACTGACAGGCTTCACTCAATAATAAGTCAGGGTAAGGTTCCGGTTATAGCTGGCTTTCAAGGAATTACTGAAGATGGATATGTAACCACACTTGGTAGAGGTGGTAGCGATGTCTCTGCTTCTATAATAGGGGTAGCTTTAAATGCCACCTCCATCGAAATTTATACAGATGTAGATGGAATAATGACAGCAGATCCTAGAATAGTACCAAAGGCTTCATTAATTAAAGAAATGAGTTATAGTGAAGTATTTCAGTTTGCAGATCAGGGTGCTAAAGTTATTCACCCTAGAGCAGTAGAACTTGCTATGAAAGCAAATATTCCTTTAGTAATAAAAAATACAATGAGTAATTCTATTGGAACAGTGATTAACAATGAGGAAGAATATACTAGCTCTAATATTATTACTGGAATCACTCATTTAGCAGATAGAATACAAATTACTGTATCTTTAAATGATAATTCTCAAAATTCTAATTATTATTCTTTGTTAAACATTCTAGCCAATAATGAAATTAGCATTGATTTAATAAACGTATTCCCATCTCAAAAAATTTTCACTATAGATAAAGGAGACTTACAATCCTTTAATTTAGTAATGAATTCCTTTGAGATAAAATATATTTGTATTAAAGATTGTAGTAAGATAGCAATTATTGGAAGTAGGATGCGAGGAATTCCAGGCGTTATGGCTAAAATATTGAATTCTCTTTCTAAGGAGAATATAGAAATTTTACAAACTGCAGACTCACATAACACTATTTGGTGCTTAGTAAGGTCTGAGAATACTGAAAAGGCAATAAATGCACTGCATAAAGAATTTAATTTGGGTTAATGGGCCTTCAATAAAATTAATTAGTATATTTAAACCTCCTTATGTAAAAAATATTTTACATAAGGAGGTTTTTTTATGACTGATACCAATTCAAAAAATGAAATAGAGGCAATTAAAGAAATGGGCGCTAGTGAAATCCCAAATAAGTATGAAAGGATTCAAGTTATACCTATAATAGGACAGATAGAAGGTCATCAGGTTTTATCACCTCAAACTAAGACAACAAAGTATGAACAGGTGTTGCCGCAATTAATAGCTATAGAAACCGATGAAAAGGTAGAAGGTGTACTGGTGATATTAAACACGGTAGGAGGCGATGTAGAGGCCGGTCTTGCCATAGCTGAAATGCTTTGTAGTCTTAGCAAGCCAACGGTCTCCTTAGTTGTTGGTGGAGGGCATTCCATTGGGGTACCGCTAGCTACTTCAGCAAATTACTCATTTATATCCCCTTCAGCAACTATGATTATTCATCCAATAAGAATGAATGGACTTATAATAGGGGTTCCTCAAACCTTTGACTATTTTAACAAAATGCAAGAAAGGATAATAGAATTTATATCTAGGACATCTAAAATTCAAAAGGATTCCTTGCATAAATTGATGCTTCAAACTGATGAACTATTAAATGACATGGGTACAATATTAATTGGAAATCAAGCAGTAGAGTATGGTATAATTGACGAAGTAGGTGGTATTTGTAATGCAATTAGTAAATTAGAAGAATTAATTAGTATTAAAAAAAATAAACCATAGGTAGTTCCTATGGTTAAAATTTTATTGTTGGAGGTGACAACATGGCAAATAAGAAAATTATAAAAGATAATAGTTTAAATTTAAAAGGTGAGATTACAGGGGTATGTTTCATAACCTTTGGAGTATTAATGATTTTAAGTATATTCATGGCTACTTCTTTAGGAATTATAGGTAAGGTTTTAAATAACATATTATTTTCCTTAGTAGGTTTAGGTGCTTTCTTTTTTCCTTTTTTAATCATTTTTATCGGTATAGGATATATTGCTAACAAAGGTAGACTAAGGTTTGGCAAAAGATTTTTAGGTATTATTATTCTATTAATAGATTTTTTACTTTTTATACAAATTTTAAACATGAGCAAATACTATATAGATGGAAAGATATCTGTAGGAATTACAGCTATCACTACTTCTACCTCGAATTTTCATGGTGGTATTATTGGTTTTCTAATTTCTATTCCTTTATACAAATTATTTGGAAGTATAGGTTGTTATTTAATTTTCCTTTCATTATTTATCATTTCTATGATACTAGTTTTAGAAATATCTTTATACAATACAGCTTCTAAGATGAAAATTAAGAACCTAGATAAAAAGGTTACTAAAAAAGTTGCTATAGATGAGAAAATACCTGATGAAAATAGAGATAGTTATATTAAAAGTTTAAATAAAAAGATTAAAATTCTTGATTTAATGAAAAAAGGCATTGACACGGATGTAGTTGAAGGCAATGATGTTAAAGTAGAACCAGTTAGTGAACTAATAGAGAGGAAAACTCCATTTATAGTAGAGCAAAGGATTCCGGAACAAAGGATTCCGGAAAAAAGAATTCCAGAAAAGACTCCTGAGGTAGAAATTGAAAAAGAATTAGAAATTGAAATTGAAAAGCAATCCTCACATATAACTGATATCTATGAATTCCCAATTTCAGATTTATTAAATATCAATAATTTGTCCAAGCTTAACAAGGATGATAAAAGGGATTTAATAAGTAATGCAAGCAAATTAGAAGAAACCCTTAGAAGTTTTGGAGTAGAAGCAAAAGTAGTCCAAGTTACTAAAGGACCCTCAGTTACCAGATTCGAGTTGCAACCTAATGCAGGCGTAAAAGTAAGTAAAATAGTAAACTTATCAGATGATATCGCTCTAAGTTTAGCTGCTTCTGGGGTGAGAATAGAAGCTCCTATCCCTGGTAAAGCAGCTATTGGTATAGAAGTTCCAAATAAAGAACTTACAGCTGTATTTTTAAGAGAAGTAATAGAGTCTACTGAGTTTATAAGTTCAAAGAAAAATTTAGCCTTTTGCTTAGGTAAGGATATTGCAGGAAATTGTGTGGTTTCAGATTTATCTAGAATGCCACATGTGTTAATTGCTGGAGCTACAGGTTCAGGAAAAAGTGTTTGTATTAATACATTAATAATAAGTTTGTTATATAAATATTCACCGGAAGAAGTTAAGTTATTAATGATTGATCCTAAAGTCGTTGAACTAAGCACTTTTAATGGGATACCGCATTTATTAATTCCAGTTGTTACGGATCCTAAGAAGGCTGCAGGTGCATTAAGTTGGGCTGTTAACGAAATGACAAAGAGATATAAACTTTTTGCTGAAAATAATGTTAGAAATATAGAGAGTTACAATGAACTTTTTAATAAAGGGAGGATACATGAAAAACTTCCGTTTATTGTAATTATAATAGATGAACTTGCAGATTTAATGATGGTATGTGCTAATGATGTAGAAGAATATATCGGAAGACTTGCACAAATGGCAAGAGCAGCAGGTATGCATCTAGTAATTGCTACTCAAAGGCCCTCTGTAGATGTTATTACAGGAGTAATTAAAGCGAATATACCTTCAAGAATTTCCTTTGCTGTATCTAGCCAAATAGATTCAAGGACTATACTTGATATGGCTGGGGCGGAAAAATTATTAGGTAAAGGAGATATGTTATTCTTCCCTGTCGGTGAAAGTAAACCTTTAAGAATTCAGGGAGCTTTCATTTCTGAAGAAGAAGTAGAAAAAGTGGTGGAAGCAATAAAGAAACAAGAAAAAAAGGTTGAGTATAGCGAAAAGATAATTGAAGAAATAAACACAAGTGCCATGAGTAGTAATAGTAATCAAGAGGATTCTGATTTGGATGAACTTCTAGAGGATGCAATAAAGATAGTTATAGACGCTGGACAAGCATCTACCTCACTATTACAACGAAGACTTAGAATTGGTTATAATCGAGCTGCTAGACTTGTTGAACAGCTAGAAGAGCAGGGAATTATATCTCCGCGAGATGGTGGAAAGCCAAGGCAAATTTTAATTTCTAAACAAGAATAGTGAATTTCCTGTTTTTGTCTTGTGAAATTCGACACATAGATATAAAATGATACATGTATTTATAAAATTTTAGGAGGCAAATTAGTGGATAAATTAAAAGTTGGAATAGTGAGTCTTGGTTGCGATAAGAATAGGATAGACTCAGAGATAGCACTAGGTGAAATAGGTAAGAAATATGAAATAATTAGTGATGCCAAAAAAGCAGACATTATAATTGTAAATACTTGCGGATTTATAGAAACCTCTAAGCAAGAGTCTATTGATGCCATTATTGAAATGGCAGAATTTAAGAATGAATATAACTGTACTGTATTAGTTGCTACTGGATGTTTAACTCAAAGATATGGTCAAGAACTTTTAGATCTTATACCTGAAATTGATATCCTTTTAGGGGTAAATAGTTATGATAAGCTTTTAAAAAGTGTAGATGACTTCATAATCTCAAAAAAGCAAATTTTCGATATTACATTTAGTGATAAGGAAATTAATTCAGGTAATAGAATAATAACTACGGGTAAAGCTACTGCGTATATAAGGATCAGCGAAGGCTGTGATAATCTCTGTACTTATTGTATCATCCCTAAAATTAGAGGGAAATACAGAAGTAGAAAAATTGAAGATATTGTGCAGGAAGCAAACCAACTAGCTAGCCAAGGGGTTAAAGAATTAATACTTGTAGCTCAAGATACTACAAGATATGGGGAAGATTTATATGGAGTGAAAAAGCTTCCAGAACTTTTAAAAGAAATTTCACAGATAGAAAAAATACAATGGATTAGAGTACTTTATACCTATGTTGAAGAAATCACTGAGGAATTGATTAATGAAATAGCTGAAAATCAAAAGATATGTAAGTATATTGATATGCCTATTCAACATATAAGTAATGATATTCTAAAAAGAATGAGTAGAAGAGGTAGAAAAGAAGATATTATTGCAACAATTTATAAAATGCGAGAAAAGATTCCTGGGATTGCACTTAGAACTTCCCTAATTGTAGGCTTCCCAGGGGAAACAGAAGAGGATTTTCAAGAGTTAAAGGATTTTGTTAAAGAGATAAGGTTTGATAAATTGGGTGTATTTAAATATTCTCAAGAAGAAAATACACCTGCAGCTCAAATGGAGAATCAAATTGACGAAAGTGTTAAAATTAAGAGAGAAGAAGAAATAATGCTTTTACAGCAAGGTATATCTAAAAGTATTAATGAGAAAAAGAAGGGTACAACTTTTTTCGTTATTGTGGAAGGAATGAAAAATGATTCTTATTTTGGAAGAAATTTTGAAATGTCACCTGAAATAGATGGTGCAATTTACTTTAAATGTGATAAACTAATAAAAGCAGGAGAAATTGTGGAAGTTAAAATAACAAATACCTTAGAATATGATTTGCTAGGAGTTGTGGAAGATGAACCTCGCCAATAAACTTACAATATTTAGGATTTTTCTTATACCTGTATTTCTTGTTTTTATAGCTGTTAATATACCTATGTTTAAATACATTGCAACAGGGGTTTTTATAATTGCAGCCCTAACAGATAAACTTGATGGTTACATTGCAAGAAGTAGAAATCAAATTACTAATTTCGGAAAATTCATGGATCCATTAGCTGATAAGTTATTAGTGACTGCTGCCTTAATATCGCTAGTGGAGGCTCGAATTATTCCAACCTGGATTGCAATGATTATTATAACAAGAGAATTTGCTGTAACAGGGTTAAGAGCTATTGCTGCTTCTGACGGAAATGTCATTGCGGCTAGCTGGTGGGGTAAAGTTAAAACAGTAGTTCAAATTATTGCAATTATATGTGCTTTAGTTAATCTGTCTGATAGAAATGACATATTTAAAGCTTTAACACTAATATCCATGGTAATTGCTATTGCCGTAACTATTATATCTGGAGTAGATTATTTTCTTAAAAATAAACACCTTATTAGGATAGATAAATGATTATTAAAATTTAATGTGGATATAATTAGAAATGGATTTTTAAATTTAATAATAAGTGTTTTACATATTTAAATAAGTTGACCTAATATTAATAATATTATATAATGAATAGAGAACGCATGTTCGAAGAAAGAGAGTGATGAATTTAATGGGAAATTTAAATGCTGATAAACTCAAGGCTATAGAGGCAGCTATGTCACAAATTGAAAAACAATTTGGAAAAGGCTCTATAATGAAACTTGGTGAAAATAGTAAACTTAACGTAGATTGCATTTCAACTGGATGTCTGTCTCTTGATATTGCCCTTGGAATTGGTGGAGTTCCAAGAGGAAGAATAGTAGAAATATTTGGACCGGAGTCTTCAGGTAAAACTACAGTGGCACTTCATATTGTTGCTGAAGCAATGAAAAATGGAGGAACAGCAGCATATGTAGATGCAGAAAATGCTTTAGACCCAACTTATGCAAAAGCACTTGGTGTAGATATTGATAATTTAATTGTTTCTCAACCAGACACTGGAGAACAGGCACTGGAAATAACAGAAGCACTAGTTAGATCTAATGCTATTGATGTAATTGTTATTGATTCTGTAGCAGCTTTAGTTCCTAAAGCTGAAATAGAAGGAGAAATGGGTGATTCTCATGTAGGCCTTCAAGCTAGACTTATGTCACAAGCTTTAAGAAAGTTAACAGGATCCATAAACAAATCACAATGCGTAGTTGTTTTTATAAATCAATTGAGAGAAAAAGTTGGAATTATGTTTGGTAACCCAGAAACCACACCTGGAGGAAGAGCTTTAAAATTTTATGCATCAGTTAGACTTGATATTAGAAAAATTGATTCCCTTAAGTCAGGGGATGAGATGATTGGAAATAGAACTAGAATAAAAGTCATTAAGAATAAAATTGCACCACCTTTTAAACAGGCTGAATTTGATATAATGTATGCTGGTGGTATTTCACGTGAGGGAAATGTATTAGATGTTGCCGTGAAGGAAGAAATAATACAAAAAAGTGGAGCTTGGTTCTCATATAAAGAAGCAAGATTAGGTCAAGGAAGAGAAAACTCTAAGCAATACTTAAAGGAAAATCCAGCATTATTAGTTGAAATAGAAAACTTAATAAGAACTAAGTTTAATTTGCCTCTTAATAAGACCGTAATTGTTACAGAAAAAAACAAACCTAATGCTGAAAAAAACAAAATTGACACTGTAAAAGGCAAAATAGAAATTGAAAAAAGTAAAGAAGATTAATAAGGTATATAAGATAAAGTAACAAATCAAAGATGCGTAATAGCATAAATAAGTACTAATTAATAGCAAGTGTAATACTTGCTATTTTTATGTAGTAATGTAGTAATACAAACTTGACATAAAGTTAAATATAATATAATATAAATATAGACAAATACTGGTTTAACATGTTCAAATTATTACCAA
>JACMJL010000273.1 GCA_014380625.1 Clostridiaceae bacterium | reverse complement strand
TTCTCATAAATTTATCTATTCTTTGACCTGCCTCGTTTGGGCCTATATCAACTTTCACTTTACCACTCCTAAATTTATTATATTTTCTTAAGTAACTCTATAGTCATCTCACATTGAAGGGCAACACCAATTGGTAAACATTCTTCATCTATATCGAAATGACTTCCGTGGGCAGGATGAGTAATCCCTTGCTTCTCATTTTTACTTCCTAAAAAATAAAAAACTGAAGGCCTTTCCATAGCAAAATATGCAAAACTCTCAACGCCCATACTTGGCTTTTCAAGAGCTATAACATTTCCTGCTCCAATAATCTTACTTGAACTCTCTTTAAATACCTGAACTAATTCATCATTGTTATATAGACATGGATAGCTATCTTCTATTTCAATTTCACAGTTTCCACGCAGGCTAGTAGTTAATCCTTCTGCAACTTCTTTTAAACGCTTTTTTACATATTCCCTATGCTCAGTTTTCATAGTCCTAATAACACCCGAAATTACCACTTCTTCCGGTATTATATTCTGAGCCGTTCCACCGTGAATTGAACCAATTGTAATTACAGCTGGGTCTGTTGGTGGAATTTCACGACTTACAATAGTTTGAAGTGCTAATATCACCTGTGCGCTGATTACCACAGGATCCACACAATCATTTGGGCGAGCACCATGGCCGCCTTTACCCTTTATCTTTATGGTAAAAGGATTTGAGGCAGCATTAACTACACCTTTTTTTAATCCAATAAAACCTGTTTCAATTTTTTCATCCACGTGAAGTCCTATAATTGCATCAACTTTAGGATTTTCTAATACACCTTCTGCAATCATAACGCTAGCTCCACCTGTGGTTTCTTCAGCTGGTTCAAAAAACAATTTAACATTGCCCTTTAACTCTTGTTTTATTGAGTTTAGTATTTTAGCAACACCCATTAAAATAGCAGTATGAGCATCATGTCCACAGGCATGCATTTTACCAGGATTCTTAGATGTATAATCACATTGATTTTTTTCAACTAAAGGAAGCGCATCAATATCACCTCTTAAGGCAATTGTTTTTTCTCCTTTGCCTCTAATAATGGCACAAATTCCAGTAGTAGCAGTTTCGTAAAATTCTATATTTTCTTCGATTAAAAATTCTTTAATCTTTGAAGAGGTTCTGAGTTCTTCATATCCCAATTCAGGATGTGCATGAAAATCTCGTCTCCACTTTATAAGGTCCTCTTTAATCTCCTTGGCTTGAAATAAAAAATCCATTCTATTTCCTCCTATAATTAACTATTCCCATCCAATTACAATCTTATCTCCATTATTTAAGACATCATGATAACCAGCTTTATTATCATTTAACAATAACACTAGTAGACCTTGAGGCTTAGATAAATCAAAATCTATATATTCAAATAGATCTATAAATACATATTTATCCTTATCCTTTAATTCTACTTTCTTATCATTTACATAAACAGTTGTGATTATTTTGAGTTTCTCCATTGTTTTTTCTTTAATCACCTTAGTTTTCTTAGGTTCTTTAACCGTATCTACAAGAATTTCATTAGAAAAGGCATTTATTCTGTCTAACTCATTTATGATATAGTCATCCACTACCTGGTCGCCTAACAAAGTGTAGGAGAGCGAAGAATTATATTGTTTAAAATGTTGTTTAAAGTCCTGAAAGGTTTTTGGCAAAATAATTGTCACATCATCACCTTCATGAATGGTTTCATCAAGGTTAACCTTCTTACCATTAATCATAGAGAGAGGCTCTAAATTAATAATTTCATTATTTAAATAAAAGGATACCGGATTAAAATCCGGGATAACTTCTATAACTTTAGGTTTTGCACTTTCTCCATCCCTAGAATACTCAACTTCAATTTTATCTCCCTCATTGAGTTCGGTATCTATACTAGCTAATTTATTATTAACCTTAACTACCGAACTTTTAGCCAAAGTACCAAAAGATAATCTAGGTTTTCCATTTAAATTAAATCTAATATTTTTACCGTTTTTACTTATAAGAATTTTCGGATTAATTCCAGCCTGAAGCATAACATCCATAACTGAATGCTTATGTGAATTAAAGAGACTAATCACAGTTTCATTAAAAATCACATCTATAAAATCATTACCTAGTCGTTTTATAGAAACCAATGCAATTCCAAGTACTGTTACACCGGTACTTCCCAGACTATTATCTTCACAAACACAATCTACTACGTCCGATCTATCCTTAATTGCTATTCTTTGAATTGGTAAATTCAATTTTTCAGCTAGGAATTCCTTAATTCTTGGGGTATGTGCGCCTCCACCTACTAAAAATACAGCATTTGGAGACTTTCCACCATTTAAATAAATAATTTTTTCAGCAGTTTCGGCCGCAACTTTTTCTACTATTGGTAATATAGTCTTTACAATTTCTTCAGAATTAACTTGATTTTCAAATCCAAGTACATCTTTAAATTCAACAGTTTCCTTAACACTACACTCTCTTTTAATTCTTTCTGCAGTATTAAAATCCACTAAAAATGCTTGTGCAATAGCCTCTGTAGCCTCATCTCCCGCAAGTGGAACCATGCCATATGCACTAATGGTATCCTTGCTAGTTATTGCTATATCCGAAGTACCAGCTCCAATATCCACTAATACTAAATTAAGTAGCCTCAAATTTTTAGGAATAGCCGCTTCCATTGCCGCTATTGGCTCAAGTGTTAAGCTTACTACATTTAACCCTACTTTGTCCATAACAGCGTATAAACTATCTACAACACCCCTTGGCAGGAAAGTGGCAATTACTTCTGCTGAGATACTTTGTCCCTTATGAAAAAGTAGATTAGAAATAACAAAACCATTTAAATAATAACCTTTTACGCTATAACCAACACAATATAGTTTACCCTCAGTCTGTTTATTAACTCGCTCTTCAGCCTTTTTAACAGAGGTTAATTCTAAACTCCTAATAGTCTCCTTATCTATCTCTCTTTCAGGATCAATATTAATATCTGCTTTAACATTAACAGTTCTTAGGAATCTACCAGCTGCTGCAATAGCAACATCCTTTAATTGAAACTTAAGTTTTTCTTCTAATTCACTCTTAACATATGTAACTGCATTCGCTACCAGAGTAATATCGTGAATTTGCCCATCAATCATAGCTCTTTCCTGATGTTCCACATAACTCTCAGCTAGTACAACAAATTTTTTTTCTTTAACTATACCAACAGTACCTATAACGGATCGTGTTCCTATATCTAATGAAAAAATAGTATCTTTAGGATTAAAGTTAATATCCATAGTTTACCTCTTTACTACCATAATTTAAAAGCTCATATTAATTAATATGAGC
>JACMJL010000272.1 GCA_014380625.1 Clostridiaceae bacterium | reverse complement strand
TTTTGAAATACCATTCCAATCTTTCTACGGTAAAACACGTCAAGATGTATCGCAAAAGTTGATACAAGCTCAAAGTAGTTTAATGACTGGGAATTTTGTTGAAACAAATAAAGTCACTCTATCATCATGGCTAGATACTTGGTTATTTGAATATAAAAAAAATAGTATAAGACCTTCTACCTTTGAAAGTTATGAATATCTTGTAAGGGTACATCTTAAGCCTGAAATAGGGCAATATCCATTAAGGGAATTAAGACCTGAACATATACAGACTTTATATAATAAAAAAACAGAGATTCTTTCTGCTAGAACAGTAAAATATATTCATATTGTACTAAATCAAGCCCTAAAGCAAGCCTTAAAGAATAATCTAATTGCTAGAAATATAGCAGATACAGCTACACTACCCAAACAAGAAAAAAAAGAAATGAGAGTATTAAGTCCTGAAGAACAAGATATATTTTTAAATACTCTTGGTAATGATAGATTACGTACCGCCTTTGTATTAGCTCTTGGTACAGGTATAAGGGAGGGTGAATTACTTGCTTTAAAGTGGGAGAATGTAGACTTTAAAAATGGAACTATAAGTATTAAAGAATCTGTAAGAAGAGTAAGGACTTTTGATAAGAATAGCGAGAATAAAACAAAGATTATATTTCAAGAGCCTAAGACATCTGCTGGAAGAAGAACTATTCCAGTACCTTCCGCAGTATTATCAGAACTCAGTGACCATCTGATCAGGCAAGAGGTTGAACGTACTTTAGCTGAACCTTTGTACGAAGACAATGGGTTAGTATTTTGTACAGAACTTGGTAGAACTTCAGAAACTCGCAATTTTTTAAGGAAATTTTATAGTTTAACTAAGAAATCCGGTCTTGAGAATGTTAACTTTCATGCTCTGAGGCATACATATGCTACAAGGTTATTGGAGCAAAATCAGCATCCTAAAGTTCTCCAAGTGCTTTTGGGTCATGCTGATATAACTCTTACGTTAAATAAGTATTGCCATGTTATACCAGATATTAAAAAAGCTGCTGCTGATTCTATTAATAATTTATTTTTACAAAAGAAAAAGTCCTCTGAAACAGAAGACTTAGATACTTAATTTTTAAGACTGCTAAAGACTAACTTTAGCAGTCTATTTTATTGCATTTTTCCAGTTGCATTAACATTGCATTACTAAAACGTATTCCCTCTCTAATGCAATGCATACAACCATTGATATGACTATGTTCCATTGGAGCTTCTGACAAGATTTGAACTTGCGACCTACTGATTACGAATCAGTTGCGCTACCAGCTGCGCTACAGAAGCATATTAAATAACTATTCTATTCATTAAAAGTTAAATTTATCAAGATTTTATACCCATCCATATAATAGTAAACAATTGCATCCTTTTAGTCAATACTTAAATGGCTCTACTATATTATTTGAAATATTCCCTTTTATATTCTGGAGTCTAATTAATTATATGCTCAATTCCTTAAACAAATTTCTTGATTAAGATAAATTCTCGAAATACTGTTTCCTGCGGAATAGAATTTGATGCTACCAGATTACCCCAGAGGATCTTCGTTTTTCTTGGTTTCGGGAGTAATACATAACATCAAATTCTAGACTACAAGATTTGTATATTTAAAGAAGTCAAGCTCAACAACAGCTTCTATTCTTACTTAGAAAATACGGTTTTCACTATTTTAAGTATATCCATAAAAATTTTCGTATAATCATCTATGTGTTCCTTTGCTACTATTGCCGTTGCCGTTGTTTCGGTGATTACTTCTCCGACAGCTTTCAAATCCTCACTTAACTCTAGGAAATTCTCTGTAGCCTGAGGAAGTGAAATTAATATTTCATCAATATTCTTTTCGTTTCTTTCCATTAACCCATTAATCCTTGCTAAAAACTTAAATAGTTTTATTAGCACCATAATAAGTACTATTAATGTTATATTTCCTAAAATGAACAGTATACCAAAACACAAATCATATAAACTTATATACATAAGTTGTCCCTCTATTCTTTTGTTTGATCTAGCTCTTCGACTTCTGCTTTTTCTTCTTTAAAAATCTCATCTCTTCTTTTGCTAATTTTTCCATTACCTTTTTTATCTGATAAATATTCAGATATTTTTTCTCTTGCTATAGTTGTATTGATTTTAGTTTTAACAACCTTATTCCCCAATGTTTCTTTTACTTCCAATGACTTAGCTATTGCATTTTGGCTAAGGCCTCTTGCAGTTTTAGCAATATCATCTCTTGTTTCTTTTCCAGCCTTTGGTGCCAAAAGAACTCCACCCACTACTCCTGTTACTATTCCAACTACTGCTCCCACAGTAACTCTTCTAGCCATTTTAGCCTTCTGTTTTTTTTGTCTTTCCTTCATTTTCTTCTCAAACATATCTCTTATTTTCATTGCTAAACCTCCCACTTATTTTTAGTGATTTAATAGTTCAAATTATATTATAACATAAATTACTTCTTTATTATAATTTATATACTAATTATTGGTAGTCTTGGTCTAGGGTTACTATACATCGATGTTCTGGTGAGATACTTCTTACCTTATCTTCTATTTGCTTAAGAATAACCTTTTTATGCTCTAAATTATAATGAGTTTTATCTACTACTACATCAAAAATTAATGTTTTTGCTGCTACATCTCCTACTACTCTGAAATCATGCATGGACTGAATTCCCTTAATTGAGGATAACACTTCACTCAACTGATTCCTTAAAGATATAGTCTCCGGTCTATCTGTTTTAAAAGGATCCATATGAATAACTAGGTAAAGGTTTAGTTTCTCCCCTACTTCCTTTTCGGCCTTATCAATAACATCGTGAATTTGCATAACAGGAATATCACATGGCACTTCCGCATGTAGTGAAACCATGTATCTACCAGGGCCATAATTATGAATAACTAGGTCATGTACTCCACTAATATACGTGTAACTTAGAACCTCCTTGTAAATATCTTTTATCAATTTTTTATCAGGAGCCTTTCCCAATATATAATTTAATGTTTCTCTACAAAGTACAAAGCCTGAATGTAAGATAAAACCTGAAACTACTATACCTACATATCCATCCACGGGAAATGTTGTGAACCTTGATAATAAGAGGGATATAATTACCATAGCTAATACAAGTATGTCAGTAAAGTATTCTACGGCCGACGCCTTTAATGCGGATGAGTTGATAGTATTACCTAAATACTTAGTAAAACGGGTAAGAAAAATTTGAAGTGGTAGCGCCAATAACATCAGTGCAAATGCCACCTTATTAAAGGGAATACTAGTAGGATGTATAATTCGATCTATTGAACTTCTTATAAATTCATACCCTATAATAAAAATAGATAAAGAGAATAGCAAAGAAGTAATATACTCTACTCTGCCATATCCAAAAGGGTGGTTCTTGTCAGCAGGTCCACTGGCTATTTTAAAACTAAAAATTGTAATTATAGAGGATACAGCATCAGTTAAGTTGTGTATAGCATCCGCTGTAATAGCAATACTATTTAGAAAAAGGCCTACAGTAAGCTCTATAATAAGTATAGTTGTGTTGATCATAAATCCTACACTGCCGCCTAGCCATCCATAGGATTGTCTTACTTGTTGTGAATTTACATTAGAATAATCTTTAATAAATCCTCTAATTAAGACATCAAATATAAACTTCATAAGATAAACTCCTTTATTTAATATTTTTAATATACTAATATCCATATGTTATAGCCCTTAAAATAGCTACAAAAATCTGTAATACTGAAATTAATTAAAAAGGGTCTGTCTCAAAATAAAATCAATTATTTTGAGACAGACCCTTAGTCATCTTGAAAAATCCAAATTAAATATACTTTCTCATATGTAATAGTGCTGTCTTTTCCAACCTTGAAATCTGTGCCTGTGAAACTCCAATTTCCTCAGCAACCTCCATTTGAGTTTTTCCCTCAAAAAATCTTAATGTTAGTATTAATTTTTCCTTATTATTTAACCTTTTCATACCTTCCTTTATAGCTATATTTTCTATCCAACTACCATCAGAATTTTTAGTATCACCTATTTGATCCATTATAAAAATGGTATCTCCTTCATTATGGTTAATAGGTTCAAATATAGATACTGGTTCTTGAATGGCATCAAGAGCAAAAACTACCTCTTCTCTATTGATGTTTAACTCTTTTGCAATTTGGGATACTGTAGGCTCTTTATTATTCTCAAACATCAACTTATCTCTAGCCTGTAAAGCTTTATACGCAATGTCCCTAAGAGTTCGACTAACTCGTACAGAGTTATTATCACGTAAGTACCTTCTTATTTCGCCAATAATCATTGGAACAGCATATGTAGAAAATTTAACATTGTGTCCCAAATCAAAGTTATCTATGGATTTAATCAGCCCCATACAACCAATTTGAAATAAATCATCTACCTCTTTACCTCTATTGTTAAACTTTTGTATCACGCTTAATACCAACCTAAGATTACCCATAATAACTAATTCTCTTGACTCAGCATTACCATCTTTCATAGATAAAATTAATTGTCTAAGCTCTTTTTCTTTTAAAACTGGAAGCTTAGATGTATTTACACCACATATCTCTACTTTATTTATCATATAAACTTCATCCCCTTCAATGTAGTCGCATATAAAGTTTATCCCGGTGAGGTAAATGTTATACTTGAGTCAACAAAGGAAAGTAATTAAGTTTATCCACAGATAATTGTGAAGTCATTGACTTATCCACAGTATTGCAGGTGTTTACGCACCTAAAACTGTGGATTAAACTTAAAAGTATTATAAAATTTATTATTTCATTTAAAATTTACACATAAAAAAGTACCCCTACTTTTTAAATAGGGATACTTTTATTCTTGATGTATAACATCCAATCTACCAAATTTACTAAATTGCCCAAGCCAAGCAAGTTTAACGGTGCCTGTTGGACCATTTCTTTGTTTAGCTATAATACATTCCGCTACATTTTTATCTTCAGTTTCCTTGTCGTAATATTCGTCTCTATATAAAAACATTACTACATCCGCATCCTGCTCTATAGAACCTGACTCTCTTAAGTCAGAGAGCATAGGTCTATGATCAGGTCTTTGTTCAGGAGCACGTGAAAGCTGCGATAACGCTATAATTGGGCACTGCATTTCCTTAGCTAATGCCTTAATAGACCTTGATATCTCTGATACCTCTTGTTGTCTACTCTCAGTGTTACTACCAGACATAAGCTGTAGATAGTCAATTACGATAAGATCAATTCCATTCTCAATTTTTAACCTTCTGCACTTGGATCTCATTTCCATAACCGTTGTTCCAGCCGTGTCATCTATATATATCTTAGCTGAGGCCAATGGACCTGAAGCTCTTGCAATACTTTCCCAATCTGAGTCTTCTAGATTACCAGTTCTAAGCTTTACCATATCCACATTAGCTTCAGAACAAAGTAATTTATATGCAAGCTGTTCTTTAGGCATTTCCAGTGAAAATATAGCAACACTTTTCCCTGCTCTTAAGGCTGCGTTCTCAGCAAGGTTAAGTGCAAATGTAGTTTTACCCATAGAAGGTCTAGCAGCTATAAGTATCATTTCTCCACTATGAAAACCAGCAGTTTTTGCATCAAGCTCAGGAAAACCAGAAGGAACCCCTGTTATCTCACCCTTATTATTAAATAATCTTTCTATTTCTGTAAAGCCTCTTTCAAGTACTGTACTCATATGCTCGAAATCGCTTGTACTTCTTCTCTCCGCGATATCAAATATCTTTTTTTCAGCAGCATCTAAAACTGCCGGAACGTCATTCTGCTTATTAAAGCTATCATCAATAATCTCTGAAGAAGCTTTTATAAGCTTTCTAAGCATAGACTTTTGTTGAACTAATTTTATATGAGAACTAATATTGGCTGTGCTTACTACCGAACTACAAACTTCGGTAACATAAGTCATTCCACCTGCAGCTTCAAGTCTTTCTGAGGACCTAAGCTGATCAATAAGCGTAATCATATCTACTGGTATATCCCTTTGATATAAATCTAAAATTGAATTAAATATTACTTTATGTGGTTCTCTATAAAAATCTTCACTTTTTAATGCTTCTACCGCCTGAGCGATTGCCATTCTTTCAATAATCATTGCACCAATTATTAATTGCTCTGCATCAGTATTCTGCGGCAAGCTCCTTAGAGGTTGCTCCATAAATTATCCCTCCAAAACTAACTCCATTACTTCCTCAATAGTATTTACTGCCTTAATATCAATATCTGTTAAGCCCTTAGGTATTTCCTTTGAATTATCCGCTGGAATAATCACAAGCTTAATACCTTTTCTTCTTGCGCCATAGACTTTCTCAAATATCCCGCCTACAGGTTTAACCTTACCTCTTAAAGAGATCTCTCCTGTTATTGCAAGATCCTGCCTAATTGGTTTCTCTGTAAGGGCACTGATAATGCAAATAGTTATTGCAGTACCCGCAGATGGTCCATCAATTTTACCTCCACCAATAACATTTACATGAATATCATAGTCTTTGATATCCTTATTAGTAAGTTTCCTAATTACTGACGCTGCATTAAATACAGAGTCCTTTGCCATACTTCCAGCTGTATCATTAAATCTTACTTGACCTGCACCCTTATCTTTAGCAGGGAATACAGATGCTTCAATTTCTATGGTAGATCCTACATATCCACTTACCCCAAGGCCATGAATATGTCCAATTTCTCTTTTGCTTAATTTATTAATTTCTTCATAAGGAGTAAGTCTAGCTATGGAAATTATATCTTCCACATCCTTTATTCCTATCTTTATAACTTCATTTGGATCTAATCCTTTATTATAAAGTACAAATCCATATACGTCAGAAAGAATATTAATAGCCTTTCTTCCCTCTATAGTATATCTACTTATTAATTCAGGCACTCCAGTCTCTACTTCAATTCTTAACTTTTCAGCCGCATTTAATACAATCTTCTCAATATCTATTGAAGACAAGGGCTCAAAATAAACCTCTGTGCATCTAGATCTTAAGGCTGGATTGATTTCTGATGGGCTTCTTGTAGTTGCACCAATAAGCACAAAATCCGCTGGCGCCCCATTATCAAAAAGATATTTAATATACTTAGGTGTATTTTCATCATCTGGATCATAGTAAGAAGAAGAAAATTCTACTCTCTTATCTTCTAATACCTTTAAAAGCTTATTTTGAAGTATAGGATCTAGTTCTCCTATTTCATCTATAAACAATACACCACCATGAGCTTCTGTAACAAGACCTGGTTTCGGTTCTGGAACTCCCATAGAGGCTAAATCCATTTTACTTCCCTGATAGATAGGATCATGGACTGAACCTAATAAAGGATTAGTAATTTCTCTAGGATCCCATCTTACAGTGGTTCCATCTACCTCTACAAACTTAGATTTGTCATCAAAAGGAGTATATCTAAGTTTTTTTGCTTCTTCTAAAGCCAGCCTTGCTGCAGTAGTCTTTCCAACACCAGGAGGTCCATAAAGAATTATGTGTTGTGGATATGGAGAAGCTATTTTAGAAAGTATTGATTGAATAGCCCTCTCCTGTCCAACAATTTCTTTAAAAGAATCTGGTCTTAATAGGGCTTGAACATTTTTCGTCATCTTTTTTGAATCAAGAACTTCTAAACTAGCATATTTCTTTAAGGTCTTGGCATTTTCTGGTCCCTTTTGTTTTTTTAATATTCCAAGCCTAACCTCATCAAAGTACTTTTCTTGCTTCTCTATAACTGCGGATTCAACTTCTCTTTCTATCTTAGTTTCCACATATCTTTTAGCTAATGCTTCAGCAATAAAATGACTTGTACTTTCTATTACCGCCTCTACGTTAGCTTCTGTTGGTACTGATTTTATACCCTTATCTTCACTTATAATTTTATTTATAGCATATAATTTCTCATATGCATCCTTACTATTTATAAACTTATTTAATTTATATTTTATAACCCTTGCTTTAATTGCACCCTCATCTAATAACTTTTGTACTACACCATATAAGGCATCAATTTTCACATCTAATGGCATAGCATCCATCCACTTCTGCTGCATCTCGTTTAATTCAATTTGATCTTTCAACTTAATCCTCCTTATTTTTCAATAACAACAACTGTCATTTTAGTTGAAACCTCTGCATATAACTTAATCTCTACTTCATAAGTCCCTATATTTTTAATAGTATTTGCTGTTATCTTCTTCTTATCTATATCCAGATTGTATTGAGTCTTAATCTTTTCAGCAATATCCTTTGTAGTTATAGCTCCAAATAGTCTTCCGCCTTCTCCAGCCTTAACCACTATTTCTATCTTTTTATTCTTTAACTGTTCTGCTTGTTTTTGAGCAGCTTCAATTTCAGAAAGCTTCTTTTTTCTTTCATTCTCACTCTTTTGATTTAGTATGTGTAAAGTTGCGTCTGTAGCCTCCTGAGCAAATTTCTTAGGCAACAGAAAGTTTCTTGCATACCCATCGGATGCATTTATTACCTCGCCTTTTTTACCTACTGATTTTATATCCACTAATAATATTACCTTCATTATTTTTCACCTTCCCTTAAGTATTTATCAATAGCATCTTTTAACATCTTCACCGCTTCTTCTGTTGTTGCCTGGAAGCGAGTTCCTGCCATAGTCATATGTCCCCCTCCACCTAAATCCTCCAGAATAACTTGAACATTTATGTCTCCAAGGGATCTACCACTTATAAATACATCCTTATCTATTTTAACAATAACAAAGGATGCTTGAATACCAGTAATGTTTAGCAATTCATCCGCTGCTTGGGCGGCTATTACAGAATCTGTTATTTCTGCAGGACAAACAGCGATTGCGATGTTCTTCTCAACCATTGCTGATTTAATTATATCAGCTTTTTTGATATATGTTTCAAGATTATTTGAAAACATCTTTTTTATATCTATAGTATCCGCTCCAAGTCTCCTTAAAAAGGATGCTGCCTCAAAGGTTCTAACCCCTGTCTTGAAATAAAAATTCTTTGTATCTACACAAATACCCGCTAGTAATGCTTCTGCTTCTATCTGTTTTATCTTAGGGTTATCTACCATGTACTGAAGCATTTCCGTAACCATCTCAGAGGCCGAAGATGCATAAGGCTCTATATAACTTATTATTGCACCCTCAAAGCAATCCTGACTCTTTCTATGATGATCTATCATTACAAATTTTTTAGATAGTGCCATAATTTCAGGATTCTGAACATAACCCTTATTATGCACATCCACCAAAATTATTAAACTCTTTTCATCGATAATTTGTTTACACTCTTCAGCATTTATGAAAGTATCTTTATAGGATTCTTCTTCCATAATCTTATCCATAATGTTTTTTAAACTACTATTTACATTTTCAAGGATTATATAACACTTCTTATTTAACATAGTAGCTACAATATTAAGTCCTACTGCCGCCCCTAGACAATCAACGTCCGGATTAACATGTCCCATTATAAAAACATTACTGCTTTCCTTTATAAGACCCACCAAGGCATGTGCAATAACTCTTGCCCTAACCTTTGTTCTTTTTTCAACTTCCTTTGTAAGCCCCCCATAAAAAGCAAGTTTTTCACCACTTTTTATTACCGCTTGATCTCCACCTCTACCTAATGCCAAATCCTTTGCAGCCAAGGCAAAGTTATAATTATCAAGTGGAGTATTACCACCTCTTCCTATCCCTATGCTTAGAGTCACCGCAAGTTGATTTCCCAGATTTAATTCTCTAACTGCATCTAATATATCAAACTTCTTATTTATCTCATTCTTCAAATTTCGTTCCTGTACTGATAATATATACTTATCCGAGGAATACTTTTTCAACATTGCAGAAATTCCCTGACCATAACTATTAATAAGTCTTTCTATCTCTGCTATAAATAGAGGTTTTTGATCCTCCTCTATAGTCTTTAGAGCTTCATCTAAATTATCTACCTCAATGAGCATAACCCCTTCTTTTGTTTCATTTGTCTCTCTTTCTAAGTTATAAGTAAGGGTTACATCATAAAGATACAGCAATATAATTTGATCCTTTTCATTATTTTTATCTTTAGTATCAATATTTGTACAATAAACATCATAATTTCTATCATTTAAAGCAATATGCTTATAAATAATCTCTTTTCCTTCAAGTACCTTTTTTACATTAAATTCTTTAAATATTTCATTAGCTGATATTCCAAGGGTGTCCCTTGTTCCCATTACACTGGAAAAACTTTGATTGTACCACAATATATTTCCATCTTTTCCTACAATAATTAATGGGAATGGTAATTTAACTAAAGTACTTTTAGTCGCCGTATCTAGTTTTGAAGAAAAGTCTTCAATAAAGCTTTTCCATTCATCTTTTTTTATCTTAACATCTTTAATATTGTAAACAATAAGAATAGCATATACAATTAGAGCTATAATACCAAATACAAATATTTGATATAAAAAAAGGATAGCTATAAAAATAGCCATAATTACCATATACACTTTATTACTAGGTTTAAAATAATTAAACTTTTTATCCATCATGTTCCGCCTTCCAACTAATTTTTTAAAATTGGATTTGGATCTAATTTTCTGAAATTCATTACTAAATCTATCACGCCAAGTATGATAAATGCCATATATAAATTAAACATAAATGTACCTGCTAAAATTATTAATACCATATTCCTAGAAACACTGTACTTATTCATTAAAAAGTAGGCTGTTAATGACATTCCTTGGAGAAGTAGAATTGTTCCAATAACATATATTGAAGAAATTGTAATTGACTCTCCTATAAATATTTTTTTACTTGAAAGTATTCCTCCTATTAAAAATATTATAATCATAAATGCAGCTATCTTATTAGATATATATATTTTTGTAAAAGAGATGTTTTCTATTGTTTTTATCCTTAATCTTCTCAAAACTGCTCTTGTAATTAAAAGGTTCAAATAGGCAGCCCCATATCCTATAAAAATAATCATTGCTGGTAGTGTTTTTAAAATAAAATCTTTATTTAAATAACGCCCTATAAGATCCATCTGTGCAATTTCTTTGGGGTTCTTAGCTACATTACCCATTAAATTTTTAGTAATGTCAGAAGCCATATTGTTCTGCTTTACAATAAGGTCTATAAAACCATCTATTCCTAACTTATATACAAAGTTTGCATATATTATAAGATATAAACATGAAGCAAGAGCTACAAGTAATCCAAATAATCCTAAGATTTTGCCCACTGAAAGCTTCGTTTTTAATAAAGTTCCTAATCCAACTCCTACTAAACCATAAAGTAATGTATTTGCAACTGCTTGAATTGGATTAAATAAAAGTGCTACAAGAATTGTACTTATCAAACTTGCTATTAAGGCTGTTTTCATATTTTGCCGTAGAAAAAGAATTGTTATAGGAATTGGCAATATACTTACTGCAAAAATTTGACCAAGTCCGGTGTAAACAATTACTAATGATAAAATAACCATTAATGCCGAAATCATTCCTGCTTCAACTAGTGCCTTTGTATTTTCATTTCTATTCTCCATAAATTTTTAATTAACCTCTTTCCTTAAGATGTGTATATAATTTGCTTAAATCTTTTCCATCCTTTTCTATGCCATCCTCTTCAATTATGCCCAGTTTTAATTTTTTCTTTATATTCTCATCTACAGATATATGAGAATAGCCCAATCTTTCTGCCAATACATATAGAATTATTATTGCGCCGGAAATACAATCGAGCAGCGCATCCTGAGCTACATTACTTCCTTTTGTGAGAAGTTTAAAAAAGTCTCCTATAATACATACGAGCTCTGCTTTTAAATCCTCTACTATTTTCACATTAGACATAATGTTAAAGTCTTCTCTTTTCAATTCTAACAACCCCTTTGCCTATACATCTATTTTAGTTTTATTCTCTGTTGATTGCAACAAAATAATGTAATGCTTTTCCACATAATATAGAATATATTGTAAAAGTGTTAAGAAATCATATTTTACTGTAATAGATTGAAATGAAAAGGTATAGTGTACTAAAAAAATAAAGGGGTAATCAATGCCTACCCCTTTTACTTACTTATTAATAGCCTCTTGGCCAATCACAAACTTTCCAAGCCTTTTAAAAGGAAATATAATAACTTGAGCTTTTCCTTCTATATCCTTCCCATCAATATAGGGATCTTTCCACCATCTAGCATCATTAGAAACCTCTCTGTTATCTCCAAAAAATAAATATTTACCTTCTGGTACTTTGAAGTTCTTACTTATATTAGCCTTATTAATCACATAAGGTTGATCTAATTGTTTACCATTTATAAATACCTCACCTGAATCATTTATCTTAACCTCATCCCCAGGCACGCCTATTAACCTCTTTATTAAAGTAAGCTCTAATTCATGTGAATAAAAAACTACAATATCTCCTGTTTTAAGATTACTTCTATTATATACCCTCGTTACTATTATTCTATCTCCTATCTTTATGGTAGGATACATAGAGCTTGATGGTACCTTTATTTGAAAAAATATAAATGTATGTATTATGAAAGCAATTGCTATGGCAACACCTATAGGTACTACCCATTCTCTTATAAATTTTTTAATATGCATAGGTTTCCTCCTGTAATTAGGCAACTCAAATAAATAAATCCGGAGAGAAACATAATCCTACCCGGTGGTTTTAATTTTACCTATTATTCTTTATAACCCTTAATACTCTTATGGAATATTATCCTTATTTTACCCCAGTATTATACATTTGTCTAGGTACTTAAAAATTTACATATCAATTTTACAAGAAGTATTCTTTAACTTATTACTTGATTATGTTCCAATGTCCTCCCTTATCAGATCCTACACGCAATATAATTCCTTTATTCTTAAGAATCTCAATGTTATTTCTGATATTTCGCTCATTTATTCCTATAACTATGGCAAGTTGCTTTTGGGTAATTTTACTATTTTCAAGAATCTCAGCAACAATTTTCCTCTGAGTATTATTTAAGCCTAAATCATTATATTTTTCCAGGTCTTTTTTTAAGTCCTTTTCTAGGCCTTTATCTAGGTCTATTTGTAGGTCTTTTTGTAGGTCTCCTTCTAGGTCTTTGTTTGCACCTTTTTTTAGGTCTTTATGAGAACTTTTAGTTATATCTACCACACTTTTTCGATTTACTTTTCTAATAGTCAAAACTGTTATAAAATCCTTCACTTTATATTCTGGTGCTGGTAACCCTGCTTGAAATAGTTCTTGATACATCCTATCTACACCTTCACCTAACTCACGCATAAACTTGTACTCCCTTAAATACCTAGCGATGACCGGATTTCTTGAAAAGTATACAGTTCTCATATTGTCAACTAGTACCAGTCCAGGTAATGTACCTGGACTTTCAACTACAAATCTATCATCAAACATTTTAACTTGAATATCCCTGTCCAGAATATGATAATCTCTGTGAGCAACTGCATTAACGATAGCTTCCTTCCATACAAATTCTGGATACTCAGGTGTAGTATGAAAAATATCGTCCTTATGAAGGTATTTATATTCTTTTATTTGAGTTTGAACAAAATCAAGTGATTTTTGAAGCACTGAAATAATCGCTCCCTCAAACATAATATCTTTAATTATATTTATTTCAGTTCCTGTTTTTTCTTCAATACCCTCATATTTTAAAAACCTTATTCTTGCCCAGGGAAAATAGGCTTGCGGATTTTTTCCAAAAAGTAATAAGGCGGCCACGCTTAATTTATCATTACTTTTATCTTGCCTAACAATTCTTAAACTATTACAAAGAAATTCATAAGGCATTTTTAAAGATCCTAATACCTTTGAGTATTGATCTACCAACTCCAAATCTATTTCATCAAAGGTAGCCTCCCTAACAAAAGCATTTTCATATAACATATCACCTTTGTCATACATTAACTGCATACGTTCATCAAAGTTAAGCTTTTTTGATTCATTCCCTATACGATAATAAGCCTCATCGACTTGATTAACGTGTACTGTTGTGCTCTGCTGTACAATCAATAGTAATACCTTGTTGACTGCTCCCTGGTCATCTATACAATCTATATATTCAAAATCAACCTTTACCCTAGGAAAACAGAAATCAGAAGGAACTCGTAGGATTTCATTTATCTTATTTTCATGCCCAATAATTCCTTCAATTTTTCCATCATCAGAAATTCCAATTGCTATTGTTCCTCCTTCAGCATTTGCAAATGCAAGAATAGGAATTTCTAAGGTTTTAGCTTCAATTTTTATACTTTTTCGGTCAAATAATTGACCTTCACGCATATTCTTTATTTCATTAATTGAAATCATTTTAACTCCTTGTTTTTTATACTTTATTTAATAACTTTAAATTATTCTATAGGAAGTATACCCTATCCTACTTAGAAATAAACTAAGTATATAATAGAACTCTACCGCTGCAATAACCTGTACTTCTCTTATACGCGTATTATCATTTGAGAGATAATAAACCACGAAAAAAATACCAACCCTACAAAGGTTGGTATTACTCTTTTTTGTGGTGCACCTGACAGGAGTCGAACCTGCGACCATTGGATTCGAAGTCCACTACTCTATCCAGCTGAGCTACAAGTGCATGCTTTATAATTCTAGTAGCAAAAATAATTGTACTACTTATGTTATGGTCACGTCAATAATAAAATATATAATTCTTATTTTTATGAAAAAACACCGCTGATTAATTCTAACCAGCGGACTTTTATTTATTCTGTAGTGAATGGAAGTAAAGCTATATTTCTAGCTCTCTTTATACAAATTGTAAGCTTTCTCTGATGTTTAGCACAGTTTCCGGAAATTCTTCTAGGAAGAATTTTACCTCTTTCTGTAACATACTTTCTAAGCTTATTGATATCTTTATAATCTATAAATTCGGATTTATCCATGCAGAAAGAACAAATTTTTTTCTTTGCTCTTCTCATTTTCATTCCGCCTTTTTTGTCGCCTCGTTCTCTATCGTTATCTCTAGCATTATCTCTGCTCATCATTTTCCCTCCTTACTTCTAAAATGGTATATCCCCATCATCGACCGGAGTCATATCGTCTCCAAAGCCGCTGTTATTATTATTGTTATTATTATTTGTATTATTAGGTTTATAGCTACTTTCTTCATTGTTACCGTTATATTGTCCTGATTTCGCTCCAGTACCTTTTTCAAGGAATTGAACCTCTTCAGCTACTACTTCAGTAACATATCTTTTAGTGCCATCTTTAGCATCATATGTTCTAGCTTGAATCCTACCGCTAATAGCAATCAACTTACCTTTACTCATATAGTTGGCTGTATTTTCAGCTACTTTACCCCATACTACTATGTTAATAAAATCAGCTTCTCTTTGACCATCTTTATTGGGCATTCTTCTATCAACTGCAATTGTAAAAGTTGCAACTGCTGTTCCAGTTCCCGGAGTAAACTTAAGTTCTGGATCCTTTGTAAGTCTTCCAATTAACGTTACTTTATTCATTCAAAACACCACCTATTTATCATCCAAATTAATAATCATATGTCTGATAACTGAGTCAGAGATTCTAAATACTCTATCTAATTCTTTTGGTAGTTCTGATGGTGCTGTATATGTTACAAGAACATATATACCTTCAGTTACTTT
>JACMJL010000271.1 GCA_014380625.1 Clostridiaceae bacterium | reverse complement strand
TTATTGCTTAGAGTAAAAGGTTTTATGAACTTAACTTGATGATAAAAAACAATTAGTTTATCAAACTATTTCCAAAAGGAACAAAGCTACCACTAGTAACTGGGAGTTATATGCTCTTATAGCATTTTAAGGCATGAGGCTTTCTGAAAAAAATGTGAAAACTAAGAAAACAAGAGATATTAAGAGAAAAATAAACTTAATAGAGGAAGGTGATAGAGTTGAATGAAGTGTTTGAAGATAATCAGAATGGTTATGGTATGCGTTTTTCACCTCAATAAAGTATACAATTAGACATTGTTTTGCCATAAATTATTGCAACTACATAAATAACGTACTATAATCATATTATGATTTGATTCGAATGTAAAAACCAATATTTCTATAAAGATTAATTGAGAATGCAGTTTTTTTATACTAATCATGATTTTTGATCCAAATAGCTATCATAACGATTTTATAAAACAGGTATTCCTATAAAGCGTTCTGTTGGAAATATTCTTCAACGGAGTATAGCGAAGTTTGAATCTGCTATGTGCCTTTTGAAAAGGAAACTATTGGCATGGCATAAATTTTATAGCTTCACCTTTGAGAGGGAGATTGCGCTCACCACTCAAATTTAAATTGCACCCGAAACCTTACGAGGTGGAGCACATTATTTAGACGAAGTTATAAATAGCTGAAAGGAATTAATTATAGTGAAAAAAATTATCAGTGCACTTAAAAAGATCATTGCTGGCAAAATCAATTTCAGAGTAAAAGGGCGTAAATTATTTGTAAACATGCTTTTGGCAAATTTGCTAATTGGTACAATACCCGTAGTTATTCTTGGAACGAACAACTATCAAACAAATTTAAGCATAATGACCCAAGATGGAACTCTGAACTATAGTAAAACCCTTGAACAAACCGTCAATAATTCTGATCAATACATGGAACAAATATATGGTTTAATTCGATCTTTAGGAGAAAACAGCAGCATAAGCCAATATAAGTGGGGCTTAAAGGATAGATATACCTCAGATTTTTATGTATTTCTTAATAGTATTGAGCAGTATATACAAAATTTTAATGGGATTAATTCAATATTTGTCTTTATGGATCAAAACGTAATTGCCACAGGTAAAGGGATAATGGCCATAGAGAATTTTGCTGATATTGACTGGAGCAGGAAGGTCATCTCCAAAGCAAAAGAAAACTATAAGTACCTTGCACCTTATGTATCAGAAAAAAACAGAAAGACAAGCATTGGCAGTGAAATAGGGCAGGATGTCGTTTCTATAGTAAGCCCTATCGGAAATGGCAACCTAGATAAAGGGTCAATAGTATTAAACATTTCTGAAAGCTATTTTAGGAAAAATATAAATAATTTGAAGAAATATAATCAAGATAGTATATACATTGTAAATACCGCTACAGGCAGTATTATTTCAAAAGCTGACGGCACAAACTATTACAGCGATTTATCCGCTGCCGAAATTACACAGTATATAAATGAGATTGATGCCCACAAGAATTGGAGAACTATAGATGTTAATGGAAGAAAGACGGTTGTGGCCTATGCTAAGTCGACCAGTACACCATGGACATACATTATTTTTAGTGATTATAGAAACATTACAGAACAACTTGATAGTGTAAGAAATACAACGATATTCTATTTATTCATATTAATACTGATAGAATTATTGATATCTTTATTTTTAGTTGCCAGAGTATATTCTCCCATTAAAAATCTAATTACCAATGTGATGAATTTGAAAATTAAGTCTGAGAAAGATGAAATCACATCCATCAAGGATTTTGTGAGTAATATTATTACTAAGAATGATCAGAATCAGGAAATGATTACAAAAAGTTTACCATTGCTAAGAGAAAATTTACTTCTGAATTTATTAATTAATCATGTGGTGGATGAGACGGATGTATATCAAAAGGTCAGTTATTACGGTATTGGATTCAAGTACCCGGGGTATTTGGTTGCACTGGTCTTATTGGACAAGTATTCGGATTTTGTGAAGAACCATTCTCTAAAGGATAGAATAAATAGCAAACACTATCTGTTGCAGCTCATTCAAGAACATCTGAATCAAAAATACATAGTTTATGGAGTTGAAACAGAGGGAGACAAGCTGTGTTTTATAATAAATGTCAACGATGATTTCAATTTTGAAGAATTAACAGAAGCCTTTGTGAAAATAAAGCAAATGGCTTATGGGAACATATTAAATACCTTTACTGTAGCAATAGGAAGCATATATAAAAGCTTAAGTGAAATCGGACTTTCCTATCTGGAAGCTACTGAAGCTAGCAAAGAGAGATTTACCCAGGGAGAAAACTCAATTATTTTCATTCGAGATTTAGAACTCAAAACGGGTGCTTTCTATACCCATGTCAAGAAGGAAGAGGAACTATTAGAGCATATATTTAACAGGAATGAAGAAAAAATCATTGAAGTCATTCAATATATTTTGGAAGACGCGAATAACAAGGGTCTGCAAAGCGAAAAAATTAAACAGATTGTACTTGAAATTATAAGCTTCGTTGGACGGCGGCTTTTTAAAGTTGGCTTAACCTATGAAGAAATTCTAAAAAGTAATAGCAGTATGCTGGAATCCTTGGGGAAATGTGTATCGGTAAAAGAGATGCAAGACTACATCAATCGTATATTGTTGGAGGTTTCAAAATACGTTGGGAAGCAGGAGACTTCTGGTCGATATGATGTGGTTGGAAAAGTAAAAGAGTATATTGATAAAAACTATGAAAAAGAGATAACTCTTAAGCAATTGTCTGACCTTGTAATGCTTACACCTTCTTATCTCAGCACAATTTTTTATAATAAAGTTCAATATAACTTTGTTGAATATGTAAATCTAGTAAGGGTAAATAAGGCGAAAGAACTACTAATGGATTCGAAATTTTCGATTAAGGATGTGAGTGATAAAGTAGGATTTATAAATTACAACACGTTTTCAAGAGTATTTAAAAAATATGCAGGGGTTTCAGCAAAGCAATACCGTTATGAACAAGGTATTAAAGCTGGTGATGATATACAGGAATAGAGGGTATTGCTT
>JACMJL010000270.1 GCA_014380625.1 Clostridiaceae bacterium | reverse complement strand
GTGGAGGAGAGACTTATTTTTATAATATTGAAAACTTAATTAATAGAGATAAATTTAATCTTTATACCTCTGCAGTGAATGGAAAATGTTTTAATAGATTAAATCATAAAGAGGAGTTTACAGCCTTAAAAAAGATGTATATCAGTAAAATATTTTCTATTAAAAAACAGATCGTTAAAAAGAATATAACATTGGTACATGCTAATACCTTAAGGCTTGCAGTTATTGTTATTTTAGTTAAAAGATTTTGGGGCTTGGATTTTAAGATGATATATACAAAACATAGACATACAAGAGTAGAATCCTTTAATGGCAAAATGTTTTCTAATTTTATTAATAAAAGTATTGATAACCTGATTGTGGTTTGTAATTACGAAAAATCTAAGCTAACAAATAGGGGGATCCGTGCTGAAAAGATTGTACCAATTGCAAATGGAGTTGATTTAAATCAATTTGAATTTGATAGCAGGTTTTTAAAGGGAGCTCCAGGTATAAATATTGGTATTCTTGCCAGATTGTCCGATGAAAAGAACCATATGTTCTTTCTTGACATTATTGAGGAATTATTTAGAAGAGAACCCTTGGCAGATATAAATGTATCTATTGCGGGGGATGGACCGGAAATGAAAAACATAAAGAAAACTATAATTAAAAAAGGGTTGCAGCACAAAGTTAAACTAGTAGGTAATGTTTGCAATCCGGAGGGATTCTTAAAGGATATTGATATCTTGCTTTTAACTTCGAAGTTTGAGATGTTCCCAATGTCTGTACTTGAAGGTATGGCTGTTGGCTGTGTTACAATTTCCATGAATGTTGGTGGAATAAGAGAATGTGTTTCACATGATTATAATGGATATTTAATAGAGGATTATAGTAAGGAAAAATTCTGTGAAGTAATTTCAGATGTTATAGCAAACCGGGAAGATAATGAGAAGTTGGTGCTTAATGGCAGGAAGTATATTGAAACAAACTTTAGTATTAAAGAAGTAGTTAGAAGGCATGAAGACTTGTATGAGGATATGCTAAATAATAAATCTTTATGAAATTAGGTGGGGAAATGAAAAAGATATTGTATATAGTTAATTGTGGTTTTCTTCCTGATGAAAAGGGAATTATCAACAAAATTAACCAAGAAAAATGGTCCTTTGAAAAAGCTGGTTATGAAGTGAAAATCTATAACATAAATAAATCTGATTTATTTTTTAATGAATTAGAAGTCATAAATAAAGGTCGAATCAAAAAAACTTTTAAGGTTGTAAATAATATAATGGAATTTGTGCAAAGGGAAAAACCGGATTTCATTTATATCAGAGACATATTGTATTACTTTAATTTGTATCCAAGATTATCAAAAATAGCGCCAGTTTTTGTAGAAATTCAAACAAATATTTTAGAAGAATTTAAATTATATAATAAGAAGCGATATTTCGTTGAAAATTACTTTAAAAGATCTTATTTCAAAAACATTTCTGCATTTATATGTATAACTAAAGAAATCTACAAAAATGAAAGTCAGTACAATAAGAAACAAGGATTTATTCTAGGAAACGGTATTGATGTTTCAGAAATAGAATTTGTTCCTTTAAAAAAGGAAAATAATAAGATTAATTTAATTTTTATCGGTTCTCATCAACTTCCTTGGCATGGGGTAGAAAGGTTGCTGGACTCCTTTTTAAAAGCTGAAAATAAAGATAAATTTCAACTACATATAGTAGGCTATGAAAATATATTAGGGGAGGAACATGAGGATATAAAATTCTATGGGTTTATAAAGGATAAAAAAAGCATGGAAGAAGTTTTTGCTAGGTGTGACATTGGCATTGGAACTATGAGTTTATATAAAAAAAACATGAATGAAGCTGCACCGCTTAAAACTAGGCATTATCTGGCTAAGGGGTTACCTGTGGTAATAGGATATGAAGATGTGGATATAGATGACCAATTGCCCTTTGTTTTAAGAGTTGCAAATGATAGTAGCTTATTAGATTTTAAAAGTATAGAGAGATTTTATCAAGGCACTAAAGAATTAAGATTGGATAAAACTATAACTGAGTATGCTTTAAACAATATTTCCTGGGAAAAAAAGGTTAAAAAGCTCTCGGAGTTTATGGAAGGATTTGAGGTATTACAGTGATTGATTTAGAGGAATCCCCATCAAAAAACTATAATATTTCTGCGATTATTGCTTTTGTAGTACTAATTTTATATGTGGCAATAAATCCAATAAATAAAATTTTGAATGTGTCTCTAAGCACGCAGTTTCATTTGGGTGCTTCTTATCTAATTTTTCTGTTGCTAATAATGTATTTAGTACTAACTTTAGCAAAAATATCTAAGTTTAGATTGCAATTTAGCTTATATAATGTGGGATTGTTCACTCTAACTCTAGTAAATGCAATACAATTATTTTCTTATCCTATGGTTTCCGAGTACTTTTATACTGATGTAATGAGTTATTATACAAGTAATTTAAGTGTTATGATTAGTGGCACTATAGTCTTTTGGCTAGCTGGGGCTAATATAGATAAGTTTCAAGGAATTATTAGTAACAAGAGGGTTAAAAACACATTATATATTGTATATGTTATTTTTCTAATATCTCTTGTACTAGCAAAACAAACTATGGCGGATCAATCAGATGGAGCATCAATATTCTTCCAAGGGGATGAAAGACTGGGCATGCACTTATACATAGGAGATACCTTTGTGTATTTTACTATATTACTGATACCGATGATAGAAAGTAACTTTATTAAAATTATTATGGCTGTAGACGCACTTTATTGGTCCTTTATGATAGGTTCACGCACTTCCTTCTATTGTTATTTTCTTGTTTTAGTACTTATTTTATTCAAGTATTTCATAAAAAAGAAAACTCAATTAATATTAATAGTTTTTTTAGTGGTAATTGAAATCACTTTAATAACTACTTTTGTTATGAAAGACAGGTTAATAAACTCAGTATTTTCAGAACAAGGAAGAATGGTAGCAGTAGTAAATGATAGCGGAGTCGATCAATCTGAGATTGAAAGAGAGGTACAGTTTAAAAATGGTATAGAGGATATTAAAAAATTTTGGTTTACAGGAAGATTTTTACGTGAGTTTGAAAGAACTGGTAGAGAGGGAGACTATGTACACAATGTTTTATCCTATTGGGTTGAGTATGGATTAATTCCCTTCCTGTTAATATGCTTTTTTATCCTTATAATTATTAAAAGAAGTGTAACCCTATATTTTAATAAAAATGACAATAAGCTAAATGACTTTTTTATATACTTTAGTGTTTTTGCTGTAATGACCTTAATAGCTGGCAGGTCTTATACTTATCCTTATGTATGGTTTTCAATTGCTGCTTGCACAAAGCTAAGGAGTATTAAAAATGATTAAAAAGATATTAAGCACTTTTTCCACGAATATAGTTGTGGTTTTAATGGGATTTGGACTAAGCATGATTATTGCAAAAGGGTTGGGGCCAGACGGCTATGGAACTTATAACTATGTACAACTTGCCCCTACTACCTTATATGCTGCCATGTCCCTTGGGTATTTTTCTGAAACAATTTACTTTTTAAAAAAGAGTAATTATTCAATTAAAGATATATTTATAGCCTCCATTTGGGTTTTCATAATATTAGCAATTGCAGAAATAACTTGTATTACTTTAATCCACATGGTTATACCGGTAGAAAGCTTGCTCTTTGTATTAGTTTTTATTATAATAATAAATTTTAATAATTTTCTCATGCCTTTTCTGTTTGGCATTGGGAAAATTGGTGTTAGAAATAAGATGTATCTAATTAATAGTGGGATAAGTTTTATAGGTATTTTTATTAACTATACATTTTTTAGAAAGAGCTTTACTATAGTCAGCGTTTTTAGTATGCAAATACTTGCTAATTCAATAATTATAATAATTGGTCTTTATGAAATAAAAAAGACCTTTAAGGAAAAAATGAATTTTTGGTCAGGGAGAAGCATACAGGTGGTTAAGTCCGTAATAAATTTAAGCAAGTATGAATATGTATCCAATCTTGCCAATTACCTTAATTACCGGATAGATCAATGGGTAATTTTATATGTTTTGGGAAGATATCAACTGGGAATATATGCTTTGGCAATAAGTCTTGTAGAAAAATTTTGGCTATTACCTGATACTATTTCTACAATTATATATCCCGAGGTATCTGAAAGAAATGATTATAAAAGTATCACTAAGAATATAGACAAGATGTTATTTTACATAATAACCCTAGGTATGATTGGATGGGCAATAAGCTTAATAATATTGGAACCTTTAGTCAATATTTTTTTCGGAAATAAATTTATTCAATCTGCCATAATAATTAAAATCATATTCCCTGTAATAGTTTTGTTTTCAGCTCAGAAGATTATAGCAGCCTTCTTTTGTGGACTTGGAAGACAGGATTTAAGACTTAAAGCATCAGTGTTATCAATGGTTTTAAATGCAATATGTAATATTTTTATGATACCTAGGTTGGGGATATATGGAGCGGCACTCTCTTCAGTAATAAGTTATAGTATGTATTCATTATGGCTTATCTATTTATATATAAAAGTCAAAGCCAATGTTTCACTTTTTATTAAAATAAGAAATTAAGTTATGTTTCATTGAAAAGGAGATTTTTTATGGATAGCGATAAGGATAAATATAAGAAGTTATGTAATACTGAAAATTCAATCCCTATATTCTCTACATATTGGTGGATGGATACCGTTTGTGGTGAGGATAATTGGGATGTCTTTCTTGTAGAAAAGGGAAATCAAGTACTTGCAACTTTGCCATATTTTTTAAATAAGTCATTAGGAGACCGCTTTGTATGTCAGCCTATGCTTACTCAAAAAAATGGGATTTGGATTAACTATCCTAAGAATCAAAAGAATGAAAAAAAGCTTACTTTTGAAAATAATGTTATGACTAATGTTTCAGAAAAGATTGATTCTCTCAATGTATCTTCTTACAATCAAAATTTTGACTATGGTTTTACTAATTGGTTGCCCTTTTATTGGAAGGGATTTAAACAAACCACTAGATATACCTATGTCATTGAAGATACAAGCAACATAGAAGAAATCTTTAAGTGCTTTAATAGTAATGTAAAAAGTAATATTTTAAAGCTTCAAGAGGAAGCTACTGTATATTTTAGCGAGGATATAGAGGCATTTTATAAGCTGCATAAGGATGTTTTTGATCGGCAAAAGTTGAAACTAAAGTACTCCCTTGAGTTTTTAAAAAAATTAGATGCAGAATGTAGTAAGCGTGGAGTTAGGAAAATGATTTTTGTCAAAGATAAAGAAGGTAATTTAATTTCAGCAGTATATTTAGTATGGGATGAAAATAGCATGTATTACCTAATGTCTGGGTCTAAAACAGAGAATAGAAACTTTAATTTTAATACCTTAGCTGTGTGGGAATCCATAAAACTTGCTTCACAAATGAACAAAAAGTTTGATTTTGAAGGAAGTATGATACAACCTGTGGCGGAATATTTCAGAAGATTTGGTCCAGTTCAGAAAACCTATTTTAATATAAGTAAAGACTATGCTCCTAGAAGTGTTTTTAACAAATTTGCCAGGCATATGTATAATAAGTGCTCAAAGTTTTTAAAAATTGTCAAAGGTATAGTAATGATTATTTGCCCATTTGCTCTAAACTTATATCTACTAGATTAAGCAGGAAGGAGGATTTCAAAGTGGTACATATATTTATAGAAAATCAAAAATTCATGAATCAGATTAAATATGTATTCGATACTTTCTTTACAATCTTAGGCTTGAGTTATACCTTTGTAAGTTATAAAGACATGGAAATTGCAAACGCAAAAGACATTTTGATAGCTTATCAAGACAAAAATGCCAAAGTGGATAGATATCTAAATCGTTATAAAAACATTATTTGTATTGCTGCATCAGATAGACTATTTGGAACTGAATATTTGAAGTATGAGTCAATGCCAGCAAAGGTTAAAAGTTATGATAACATCATTTCCTTATATCATAAAGATAAAGAATTATATATTGTAAAGAAGTGTTTGAAAAATAATATTGTACGCACAAACATAGATTTTGTTTCCTCAACATTCTTCATGTTAACAAGATATGAAGAAATAATTAGTAAAGACATAATTGATGCTGATATACATAAAAGATTTTCTTCAAAGGAAAGTACCGCTTACAAATATAACTTCCTGCAAAGACCTATTGTAAATGAGTATATAGAACTTTTATGGCAATGGATTGATTGCTTTAATTTAGGCTACAAGAGACAAAACTGGTGGGGAGATAAGGCTTTTGCTGCATGTTTAACACATGATATTGACGTTTTACAAAAACATACTACCTTGAAAGCGCTGATAAGGTCAAGCCTAAGTATACTTATTAAACAGCGGAATATATTTGGCTTTATGGAAAATATAAAAAGTTACTGCATTAGTAAGAGTAACTATAAAAATGATCCCTATTGGACCTTCGACTATTTAGTAAAACAAGAAAAAGCTAATAACTTTAACTCCTCCTTTTATTTTATGAGTGGAGGAACCAGCAAGTATGATAATTTTTACTCCATTAACGATGAAAGAATAAAAATGGAAATAGCACATTTAGGGGAGCAGGGTGTGGAGGTAGGCTATCATGGAAGCTATAACAGTTATGATAATCTCAGTATGATGCTGGAGGAAAACATATCTTTGAAAGATCTCGTTGGTATTGGTAAGTATGGTTCAAGACAACATTATTTAAGATTTAATGTTGAAACCACTTTGAGAGATCTTGAAAGGGTGGGGATATTATATGATACGTCTTTAGGTTACGCTGATTATTATGGCTTCAGATGCGGAATATGTTTTCCTTTTAGACCCTATAATATTTCAGAAAATAAGGTTATGAATATATGGGAAATACCACTGATATTAATGGAATCTACTTTAAAGGATGTGGAATACAATAACCTTTCACCAAAAGAGGCTATGAAGGTTATAAGTAAATTAATTGAAACCATTAGCAAATATAATGGAGTCTTTACTCTACTATGGCATAACACCTCCTTCGATTACCAGTGGAGAGAATGGAAGAGTGTTTATGAGGAAACTTTAAAATTACTTAATGATAATAATTGTAAGGGCATGTCAGGTAGGGAGATAATTAGTGAAATGAAAACTTTTGGAGGAATTTAAATGAGTTTAAATTTTAGTGGGATTATTAGGTGTTCAGAGTATTGCAACGGTATTTCAGAGGTGAAGATTGAAGTTTTAGATGCAAGGGGAAGCCTTGGTAAAACCTTGTTTTCCGATAGTTTGGGAGAATGGGAGCTTAAGGATATAGAGGAAAATGGATATGTTACCTTTTATAAAGAGGGATATTTAAAGAAAGAATTTAAGGTTGAAGAGTTACCGAAAATAGTTCGTTTATTAGAGGTAAAGTTGATAGGATACCAGGAAAAATTATGGTTTAGACAAGGAGAGGAAACTGCAGTTTACGTAAACTCCTCCATGCCCTTTAAAGCAAGTTTATTTAGACATGGATTAAACAAGGAATGTGTGCTTGATACTGGTGTCCATGAAGCTGTGGAGCAAGTGGTACCAGATAGTTTTTTTGTGGAAACAGGGTTAGACTGGAAGGTTAGTTTTAGGTACACAATACCTATGGATGCACGTCCTGGTCTATATAGTCTGTTATTAGAAATAGAGGGTAAGGAGGAATTTGCCATACCTTTTATAGTTTCAACGGACACTGAGAAGTCACAAGGAAAGGTTCTTGTTATGGCCAGCACTAACACCTGGCAATCCTATAACTTATGGGGTGGAAGAAGCAGGTATAGAAACTTTGAAGAAAGTTCAAGCCGAGATTTCTTAGACCAGGGCAAAACTATTCAATTAAAGAAAAGGGTGGCTAAGTTAGTACCAAATCCATTGAAGATAAAATTAAAAAAATGGTTGGGAAAAACAGATGTAGGAGAGCCTTGGATGTTTAAGCGATTAACCATTAAGCGTCCCTATACCAATTGTATGTTAGAAGGTAAAACACCTTTTGAACCCTTTATGAATCATCTAGCAGCAGGAGAATGGAGACTGCTGGCTTGGTTAGAGCGAGAAAACATACCCTATGATATCATTGCAGGTGCTGAGTTAAACAATAATAGTAAGATACTAGAAAATTATAAAAGTCTAGTTTTTAATACTCATTGTGAATATTGGACGCGAAAAATGTATGAAGCTGTTAAAGAATTTCATGAAAACCAAGGAGGCTGGATAATAAATTTATCAGGAAATACAATGTACAGAGAAATTGAGTTTTTTCAGGATGGGTCAACCCGTTGCATTAGCTTATCCTTTAATAAATCTTGTGCAGATGAGACTCAGTTATTAGGTGTTAGATATACTGCGGAAGATTATGGAACCTGTGCTCCCTTTAAAGTTACCATGAGGAACCATTGGGCTTTTAATAATATTTCCGTCGAAAAAAACACACTCTTTGGAAATCAGTGTCTAAATAGGGCGATACCAAAGAGAACAGAGAGATATGATTCTGCACGATCAGGACTTCAAACGGGGCTATTGGGCGCCGGCGCATCCGGTTGGGAGATGGACAAACTAAGTAAAACTGCCCCTAAGGATATTAAAGTTATAGCAAAAGGGCAAAATAAAAATGGCGGTGCAGATATGGTGGTAAGAGAGCCTTCTAATACAAGAGGTGGCTTGTTTTCTGCTTCTTCTTTGGTGTTTTCAAGTTGCTTACTAGTTGATGAAATAGCTTCTGGGATTGTTAGAAATATAATGAAAAGGGCTTTAGGTAATTAGCTATGATGGTGTATATATGAAAAAACTAGGTTTTTTTATAATGCTATTTCTAATAATATTAACTATTTTGGTAGTGGGTAAAATAGAACCGGAAGAAAAAGTAGTAAGCAAAACAGATCCCATACAGAGTCTATTGAATTCTTCAGATAATGGTGGTACAATGATTATTCCTAAAGGCACATATGACATTAATAGTAAATTAATTATTAATAGAGATAATGTGACAATTGATGGTTCTGGCTCCACCTTACTATGCAAATCAAAAATTACTTGTCTAAGTCTCACTGGTAAAAATCTAATATTGAAAAATTTCAAGGTAAATGGAAACGAAATTGCCAAAATTGGAATTCAGATTGAAGAGGGCAGCAGTGATGTTACTCTTAATAATATTGAGGTTTTTAACATTAAAGATTTAAAAAAAAGTAACTGGGTATATGGGATAAATATCAGCGCCAGTGGGTGTAAAAACATTACAATAGATGGCTGCTATATTCATGATATAGCTACCTTACCCAATGGTATCACTGGTGATTCAAAGGGAATGGATAAGGGAATAATGATAGGTGAAACAAGCTCTAAGTTTACTGAAAGTAGCCAGTATATTAATATCTTGAACTGTAAATTTGAGCGAGTAGGCTCCTTGGAAGACGGAAGCGCCATTGCAATTTACGGCTTTAAAGCTAATTCAGAGGATATGAACACCTGTAATTTTCATGTTACCATTAAAAATAATTATTTTAATTATTGCCATAAAAGTTTTATAAAGATTATGCCCTGTTCCTATGTGAGTATAGAAAATAATGATTTTGTAAATCCGTATAATAGTGTAAAAGAAAGTATGTTTTCAGCTATATCTGTATATGGGTCTCATTGTGAAATTATTAATAACAAGGTACATGGAGGTTACTCAATATTGGGAATAGAATTAAGTGTAAGTGGAGAAGATGATACAACCTTACAGGATGTAAACATTAAAGGAAACAACATGGTTTTTAAAAAGTCAGATAATAAAATTAAAAATACAGTTACAAAAGGAATAGGGTTACTTGGGATAGGAGATATTTCAAACATCGATATACAAGACAATACAATATCAGGGCAGATGTATGGAATAGTACAGAGTAACAATAAGGTAAAGAATTTAAACTTTAAGAATAATAACATATTAAATGCACTAAAGGATTTCATTCAGTTCAAATCCTGAGGTTAATAAATATAAATCTATTATAAACAAACCTTTGGGAGGTTAGAGTAATGAAAAAGTTATCAATGCTACTTGTGCTATTATGGATAGCATTTATTTTTTATAATTCATCAAATAACTACGTTACATCAAATCAAATAAGCTTTAAGTTTCTTAATTTATTAAAAAATGGTAAGAACCTTGTGTTAGATAAAGATGTTAAAGTTGAAACAAATAACAAGCAGATATATTTACCTACAACTACGCGAGATAAAAAATTAAATTTATTTATAAGGAAAAATGCACATGCTTTTGAATACATAATTATAGCGGTTTTACTTTCACATATGCTAATAGTACATGGAATGAGAGGGCGAGATGCAATAATTTACATACTGTTTATATCCTTACTTTTTGCTGTAACAGATGAGTTTCATCAACTATTTATTCCCGGGCGAGGAAGTAAAGTTAGTGACGTAATCATTGACTTCGGGGGAACGCTTATTGGACTTGGGAGCTATTATTTATTTAAGTTTAAGCTTTTAAACTTGAAAAAACCTAAAGTGCTAAACTAACCGTCTTCTGAGCCCTTTTCTTGAAGGGGATACATGCTGGGGGTTTCTTTACTTGAGGCCTTCATTAGGGCATAAATCAAAATATAGCTGAAAGCTAAAATAATAGCAATGACTAAAAGTTTTATCATAATTACATCTCCTTGTTTATGTATACCATCTAAATATATGTTGCCCAATTATTTTTATTATATTCTTGGTGAGCTAAATATAAAGTGACTGTCTTAAAATTATGACAGTCTCGCTTTTTATGGTTAATGCTTAACATTTATATAGCGCTATGATATAATTTCTCTAGGATTAGTATCATAGGGCACTACCTTACAAATGAATTTTTACAATAAATTATTACTAGGGGGCAAATATGATTAAGATAAAAAAGATGAATAAAAAGGTTAAGATACTTTTAACTATAATTTTAGTGCTGATAATAATTGGCGTGGGAGTATTACAAGGTGGAAAAATGCTTATTAAAAAGGAACTTTCAAAAGTTAATACAGTTAGTATTCCAAAGACTCCGACAGCAATTGGTATAGATAGTAATATGTTTAAACCAGATGATAGTGCATCTAAAAAAGGGGATACTATTACTAATATTTTGCTTTTAGGTATTGATTCAAGGGATCCTAATAGTGATGTGGGTAGATCAGATACTATAATGATTTTAACTGTTGATGAAAAGAATGATAAACTTAAGGTTACATCAATAATGAGAGATTCCTTGGTAAGTATAGATGGCCATGGACAAGAAAAGATAAATCATGCTCATGCTTATGGTGGAGCACTTCTAGCCCTTAAAACTGTAAATCAAAATTACAATATGAATATTATGAATTATGTACAAATAGATTTCTTTGGACTAGAAAAAATAATTGATTCTGTTGGTGGTGTAGATATTGATGTGACTGCTGCAGAGGTGCCAGTAGCTAATTCCTATATTAAGGAGATCGCTGCCATCGAAAAGAAACAGCCTACACTTATAACAACTGCAGGCCTACAAACCTTAAGTGGAATACAGGCCGTGGGCTACTCTAGGATAAGGTATGTGGGTAGATCTGATTTTCAAAGGACAGAGAGACAGCGGACAGTGCTTTCAGTCTTATTTAAAAAACTTTCAACTAAAAATATAACTGACATACCTGGAGTTGCAGATAAACTGTTGCCATGCGTCGAGACAAGTCTTAAGTCAGAGGAAATTATGAGTTTTGCTAAATATATTTTGACTCATGGAATGTCGAATATTGAACAGTCAAGGGTACCTTATGATGGCTTATATAAGAATGAAATTGTGAATAAAATGGATGTGTTAACTTGGGATAAACAGAAAACCATAGATAAGTTGCATGAGTTTATATTTGGTAGTAAGGCTCAATAAGGTTTTAACCTGCATATGTTTGGAGTGAATTTGCATGGATTTACGGGATAAAAATAATATTAGAAGTTTTATTTTGGAACAAAGAGAAAAGGTTAATAATGATATTAGAAAGCAATGGGACGAAGGCATAATGATCCAGTTACTTGAGAGTGAATTTTATAAAAAATCAAGGGTAATATTTGTGTTCGTAAGTTTTAAAAGCGAAGTTAATACTCATAAGATTATAGAACATGCTCTAAAGCATTCCAAGATTATCTATGTACCTAAAATTAAATCAAAGGAAAATGTAATGGAGATATTTCAAATTAACAGCTTGAAAGATTTAAAAACAGGTTATTTTAATATTTTAGAACCTGAAGAAAGTTGTCTGGCTGCTGATAGCAATAATATAGACCTAATATTAATGCCTGGAGTAGCTTTTGATAGGTTAGGTGGAAGAGTGGGCTATGGCAGAGGATTTTATGATGAATTCTTGAGGAAAATGGATAAAAGTGTGGATAAAATTGCCTTAGCATACGATTTTCAGATATTAGATAAAGTACCTATGGATGAATTTGATGTTAAAATTGATGGGATTGTTACAAATCGAGAAATAATTTGCATTTAAGGGGATTAATAAAATGAATATAATTTTATATAATAATCTAGGAGAGGCGGAGGCCTTCATAGATAGCAATGAGGAAATTTTCATATATAATTTAAAGGGAGAATCTGTTGCATATATTCTTAATGATAATTTAATATATAGCTTTAAGGGCTCTCATTTAGGTTGGATAAAGGATGAGGTATTGTACGATGGTGATGGGCAAATAGTAGGATCCTTTGAGTCGAAATGCAAATGTATACCCGCAAAAGAAAAAATCTCACCTAAAAGGGCTGATAAACAGGAAATGGAACCTAGGCAAAAACCTATGGAAAAACCTAATTTCACAAAAACTGAATCTTTTAGGGATTTAATGACCTTTTTAAATAATAAGTAAATATAAGAATAACTGGAGGGTATTGATGAAATTAGTTATAGATAGGTTTGAAGGAGCTTTTGCAGTATGTGAAAAGGAAGATGTAACTATGATAGATATTAAAAGGGAGCGCCTTCCTAAAACTGCAAAGGAAGGGGATGTACTAGATATCTGTAGAGATATAATAACAATAGATATTGAGGAAACTAAGAAGAGAAGAGAGCGAATTGAAGCGCTTACTAAGGATTTATGGGGATAATAAAAATTACTATTTCCTGTGGTATGGTATTTGATGTACAGCGAGTAATCCACTAACATCGAATTCCATACCGCAGGATTTGTATTTGGACAGAGTATCTTTTTAAATTATACTAAGTTAGATCTATTCTTTGGATAGTACCATCTTCTAAAGAAAATACTTTTTTATCAGTTATTCTTAATAAGTTTCCTGTATAAATTATCTTTTGTTTAGAGACAAGATTTGTTATGGAACCTTCCATGCTGTTATTTAGATAAATACCACCATTTTTATTTACAATCACATTTTTTTTATCTACAGGGGCGTCAAGGACTAGTGACGTCCATTTATCTATTGATTTATCTATTGAACCATACATTATCTTCTTAACCTTTCCATTTTCAAGAGTACCTACATACATATTATCCTCATTATCTGTAGTGAAAAGGCAAGCCTTTATTTTTCCTAGATTCCAAGAATTGTTTGTAATTTTTACTGCGTTTGTTGAGCTATCTTCATAAGCTAGGAAGGGTTTGTGTGGAAATACACTAATATTTCCAATGTTTTTAGCAGTAAAGATAGGGACAGTTTTTCCATTAACATTATTATTAAAAATGTCACTTTTTGATTGGCTTTTTACAGTCTTTATGTAGAAGATACTCATGATGGTGGACATTTCTATATCACCAATAGTATCCTTACTATTGGAGAGTGTAAGTTTAATATCCCTATTGTTAGTATCTGTGGGAACTTGCTTGTCCCCATTATCTGCATTATAGGTAAAGATATTAATTATGGTTTTCTTAATTAAATCTCTTTCACATAAAACCATTGAATTTATGTCTGGGAGCCACTTGTTATAAAGTTGCTCAGAATTCTTTTCGGTACTTACTACATTAGATTTTCCTGTAAGGCAATTAATAACCGTCAGTTTAGTATTATCGTAATAGGCGAGGTATTTTCCATCAAAGGAAACCTGGATTCCTGTGGCAGTGGTGGGTATGCTTATTGCGGGAATTTTAGCAGGCTCCTGTTTTTTAGGAACCAATTCTTCGGTTACCTTAGTATTCATTAGTGTTTTTTGGTAGTACTTGTCTGCTAAAAAAAATGTGCCACTTTGTAATAATAGTGAAATTAGACTCCAGATTATGATTAATTTAAGCGCTTTCATAGATAACTTTCTCCTTTATGGTTCTACAATAATTGATGTAGCAACATACCTTTCTCCATTCCAACCATGGGGACTATTTACTAACTCACCATCATAATACATGGTAGAAGAAAAACCTCCATCTAGGTTGGATGCGGTGATAGCTCCACGTCTTAGTAGCTCATCTTGAACGTCCTTAAGTGAAGCCCCGGATTTTATAATGTTTTCACGCCCATCCATTACAAGCAAAAGAATGGTTCCATTAGCAGTCTGTCCAATAGCAGTTCTTGGCTGAAGACCGTATTTCGCAACATCTTGATTAGTAACTTGACCTTTTCCCTTAATAATTAAAACTGGAGGCCTAAAGCACAGAGCTTCTGTAACGTTTAATTTCTTAAGCTCATTAACACTATAGTTACCAACAATAAGGGTTCCACTGCTAGTTAAAGCCGTAACGCTTTGAGTTTTATTATTGTTGCTATCATTAAATATAATTTCTCCTTTTGAGATTACAAAACCTCCTGGAAAAGCACCCGCACCTCCGAAGGTGCCTTGACTATCATAATTATCAGAAAAAGCTCCCCCATTAATCGCAGCAACTGCGTTATGGTCTTTTGCCATTTCGCTGGTCTTTTGACCTTCTACCTTCAGCTTTTTACTATAGGCCACTTTGACTTTTGTTGGATCAGGAATCTCAAGAAGATATCCGTCGTACCGTCCTGAATCTGGATGCAAATTATATCTAACTATTTTACTATTTGAGGCATTAGCTTTAGGTACAATAAGATCAGTTTCAGTAACCTTTACTTCTTTTTCTTCTTCTACAATAATATTTTTATTGGTGATTTTATTTATCTCTGTTGTAGATAAAAAGGCAGTGGTTAAATATTGATGTCTAGTTCCCATGATTGTCCCTACTACCAGCGTCTTTAAGCATGTAAAGGGCCCCCTATACACATAAAATGGCGCAGTTACACAAGTAAATAATAACATATACACTATGAAAAATATTGCAACCTTTACTTTACTTTTTTTCTTTTTAGGCATTATAAGGCTCCTCTCAATGTTTATAGAAGGATTATATCATATCGAAAATATAAAATACAATATTATGCAAAATATTAATATATTGTTAATAAGTCTTTTGAGCTCAGCTTAGTTTAATTGTAGGTAGGTTTATTTCTTGTTAATTTGTATGAAAACAGACATGCATTGTTTGCTTTCATACAAATTTTTATTATATACTAGGTATAATGTGGTAATAAATAAAAAAAGTAGGGATAACATGTTAAAATGGATTTTTAATAAAGGTTTAAGGTTTCAAATGATCTTAATATTAGTTATTGTGTTAAGTGTCCCTGCAGCGGTTTTTTTTTGGAGTGTTTTAAGAAGTTCTAATGTAGATACTGCAATAAGGTCCATGCAAGAAGACAGATTGAATAATTTGCTACTGTATATTGATGACAATATCGACAAAGAGGTGCTATTGAAACTTAACCTTAATGAAGGTAATATTTTTAATGAAGAACAAGAGTTAAAAGCTAAGCTTTATCCACTTTCTAGAACTTCACGAGAAATAAGTATTGGAATTTATTTGCCTAACTTAAAGAAAGCTTATACTTTTGGCGGCATGTATAACGGTAATGGAGCACTACTTCAAGGTCAACATCCACCAGATCTTATAAAAAGTTTAAATGAAACGGTAAACACTAAGGCTGATAAAATTCAGTATTTAAGTTTTAAAAATAGAGAAATTCTAAGGTGTTTTCATCCCATAAATTACAATGGCCAAGTTATTGCTATAGCCTGGGATGACACAATGCTTCCATTTGAATTACATTTTCAAAAATTCATTTTCCGGTATGTTTCTATTTTTGGTCCTATAGGATTAATTATAGGCTTCATTTTAATGATAATTATCGTAAACAACTCAAATAAAAATATATCTCAAATCAGTGAGGGCCTTGAACTTATGTCCAAAGACCTTTCTTATCGGCTTAAACCTATGGGTGGGGATATTGATAAGGTGGCCTACGCTATTAACATAATGGCAGCCTCTCTTGAAAAAAAAGAACAACTAGAGGAACAACTAAAAAGATCTGAGAAACTTGCTTCCTTAGGGCAGATGATTTCAGGGGTAGCCCATGAAATAAGAAATCCCTTAGGAATTATAAGAGGAACAGTACAGTTGATGGAGAAAAATTTTAAGGATGTAGAAGGCTTAGAGGAGTATATTCATATAGTTAAGGAACAATCTGATAGAGAGAACAATGTTATTCAAGAGCTTTTAGATTATGCCAGACCTTCAAAGCAGCTTATGATGTCCATGGATATTAACATTTTGATTAAAGGAGTGCTATCTTTTACAAATAAATATATTCAAGACAAACATGTAAGTCTTAACTTAGAATTAGGAGAGAATTTACCATGGCTTTTAATGGATTGCGATAAAATTAAACAGGTTTTTGTTAATATGATTTTAAACGCTTGTGAGGCAATGGAACAGGGTGGCAATTTAAATATAAGGACTGAGAAGAGTGATAAGTGGGTAAAAACCTATTTTGAAGATACAGGAATCGGTATGGATGAGATTCAAATGAAAAGCCTATTTAATCCTTATTACACTACAAAGCCAAAGGGAACAGGGCTAGGACTTGCTATAAGTAACGGTATAATTGAAATGCACGGAGGATATATAAAGGTTTCAAGTAAAAAGGGGGAAGGTTCTATATTTGTAGTAGAGCTTCCCATAAATAATAAGGGTGGTGATAGATTTGGGGAAACTTCTAGTAATTGATGATGAAGAGTATATCGGGTGGGTAATTAAAAAGGCCTTTGAAGCTACAGAAGATGAAGTGATATTATGCATTGATGGAAAATCAGGTCTTTTAGAAATTCAAAAGCAAAGTTTTGATTTAGTATTTCTAGATTTAAGGCTCCCTGATATAGATGGCATGGATTTGCTATTAGAATTAAAAAAAATACAGCCAAGCCTATCGGTAATAATAATAACAGCCCATGGAAGTATAGATACAGCAATAGAGTGCATGAAAAGAGGTGCCTTTGATTATATAACTAAACCTTTTGATATAGATGAACTTTTACTTCAAGCTAAAAAGGTAACTGAAATGGGAAAACTTAAGGAAGAACTGAAATATCTAAGAAGTGAAATAATTAAAGAAGTAGAGGAAAGCAAGTTCTTAAGTAAAAATGAGGTGGCCAATTCAATTTTCAAATCCATAAATCAGGTGGCAAAAACCACAGCTACAGTTTTGATTGCTGGTGAAAGTGGGACTGGTAAAGAGTTAATGGCAAGACGGATACATCAATTAAGCAGTAGAGAAAATAATCCCTTTGTAGTTTGTCGTGGGGACGGGGTTAGTGACAATGAGTTATTTGGCCTTGAAAAGAATTCCTTTCTGGGAGAAGTTCAAAGGAAACTAGGTAAGTTTGAATTGGCGGATAAAGGTACAATTTTCCTGGATGAAATAGGTGAGATGAGTTTAATGGTTCAAGCTAAATTGCTTAGAGTGTTGCAGGAGAAAGAGTTTCAAAGGGTTGGAGGCAACAGTAATATAAAGGTAGATGTAAGGATTATTGCTACCACAAGTAAAAATTTAATGGAGGCCATCCAAGAGGGGAAGTTTAGAGAAGATCTTTTTTATAGGCTTAATGTTATCCCAATTGAATTACCGCCACTCAGAGAGCGAAAAGAGGATATATCAGACTTAGTATATTATTTTATTAAGAAGTATGATATAGGAAATAAAATAGAAGATATAACCTCAGAGGCCATGAAGTTATTAAAAAATTATCATTGGCCCGGCAATATTAGGGAATTAGAAAATGTTATTGAACGAATTATTATTTTAAGTGATGATAAGCTTATTAAAGCAGGTAGTCTCCCAGTTGAGATTTTAGGGCAAAAGAAAAATGTAAAAGAGCCAATTATTTATTTTCCTGAAGAAGGAATTAATTTAGAATCAGTAGAGAAGGAACTTATTTTAAAGGCACTAAAATTAAGTGGTCAAAACCAAAGCAAAGCAGCTCAGCTTTTAGGTATTACTCGTTCTGCATTAATTTATCGCATGCAAAAACATCATATAAGTTAATGCCAAATATAAATTTCTAATGTTTATGAATGGAAGGTGAACAGTATTGAAGTTAAAGGTAAAATCAAGACTTAAAAATGTTTTTTCGAAAATGACAAAAAAAAGAGCTATTATTTCTATTATTGTGATTATCGCCGCGGTGGTTTTGTTCAAAAGTAATATTATACAAAACAAATTTTTTGCTGCAAAGAAAACTGTTACTCAAAACATAACATCAGTAAAAAAAGGGAATATTGTAGTTGGTATATCTGGTTCAGGTCCCGTTTCCTTTACAAATAGTAAAAAGGTTTATGGCAAGACCAGTGGTACAGTAAACAAGTTAAATTACAAAGAAGGAGATGCAGTTAAGGCAGGGGATGTCATTTATGAACTAGACTCTTCAGATGCACAGACTGCAATTGATACCAATAAGAGCAATCTACAACAAAGCCAAATTTCTGCAGTGCCAACGGATCAGGATGTAGCTAATTTGACCATAAAGGCTCCTTTTGCTGGTCAAGTAACAAATATAGCTATAAATAAAGGGGATACAGTTCAAAAAAACGGAGTAGTTGTTACTATTGCGGATACTTCAAAGCTTAAAGTAGCATTACCTTTTAAGGTTGACGATATTGCTCAAATTAAAGTAGGACAAACAGCTACAGTTACGTTAAAAACTTTAAATCAGACTGTGCAAGGAACGGTAACTAGTGTTAGCAATATACTTTCTACTGGTAATTCAGGAAGTACAGGCAGTACAGGAAGTACAGGTAGTGCAAGCACACAAACTGGTTCTGTAGAAATTCAAGTTACAAACCCTGGTACTATAGTGGGTGCAGCCAGTGTAAGTGCAGATATTGCAGCTTTAAGTGGAGCTGTATCAAGCACAAGTCCAGCAACGCTTGATTTTATAACTAAAAAAGATGTTACTAGTTTAACAGGAGGTACTGTACAAAGTATTTCTGTTAGTGCAAATCAAAAGGTAAGTGCTTCTCAAACTTTGGTAGTAATGAAAAATGATGATGTTACCAGAGCAAAACAACTTTCAGATTTAAAGATGGCAAATACCGTTAGTCAAGTCAATTCAAACTTGAAAACACTGGAGAACTTTAAAATTGTAGCTCCTATTGATGGAGTAATTACAAAACTTACTTATAAGGTTGGAGATAGCGTTAAAGCTGGAGACGAAGTTTCTAACATATCAGACCCAACTCAAATGCAATTTGATGTACCTATAGATGAACTGGATATTGCTAAAATAGCAGTTGGACAAAAAACAACTATTACTGTAGATGCTCTTCCAAGTAGTTCTACTACTCCAGTTAATGGAGAGGTCTTAAAGATAGCTGTTCAAGGGACTCCTGTAAGTGGAGTTACCACCTTCCCTGTAACTATCAAGGTTACGGACAATCTTGACAAGCTAAAGGGTGGAATGAATGCAAATGGTAATATAATAGTTTCTAACAAACAAAATGTTCTTTATGTTCCTATAGAAGCTGTTACTACCACGGGTGGAAGAAGTATCGTATGGGTAAAAGGAGCTGGAACAGGTTCAGCGGCAGGGGGAAATCCTCCAACTACTGGAACAGGAAATAGGCCAGCTACTGGTACTGGTGGAACTAGACCAACTACTGGAACGGGTGGAAACACAGGAGGCTTTAATAGAACTGGTATGACTGGTGCGGCCGGTGCTACTACATCAGCTACTAACTATTACGAAGGAGCAGTAAGAACTGTGGTTGAAATAGGGGTAAACAATGATACTAGTATTGAAATTGTAAGTGGTTTAAAAGAAGGTCAAGTTGTAGTTTTACCTGAAACAAAAGCAGCTAGTGCAGCAGCAACATCTACTCAAAAAAGTGGCTTAGGTGGCTTAACAGGCGGTGGAACTGGAGCTGGCGGCGGTGGTGGTGGCTTCACTGGAGGAGGCAGAGGAAACTAATGATACGGATAAAGAATATGTCAAAAATTTACACAATGGGAGAAAATAAAGTAACAGCACTTAACAGTATAGATTTACACATAACACCTCGGGAGTTTGTTGCTATAGTTGGACCCTCAGGATCAGGAAAATCAACGCTTATGAATATGTTGGGGTGTTTAGATGTCCCAACCTCAGGCAGCTATATACTAGATGGTAAAGAGGTAAGTAAATTGAAGGATGATAGACTTGCTGAAATAAGAAACTTTAAAATTGGCTTTATTTTTCAAAAGTTCAACTTGCTTCAAAAGTTGTCAGCCTTAGAAAATGTGGAATTACCACTAGTTTATCAAGGTGTTCACGGAAAAGAAGCAAAAATGAGGGCTATACAAGCTCTTTCTACTGTTGGTCTAAAAGAAAGAATGAATCATAGACCCAATGAACTTTCAGGAGGACAACAACAGAGAGTTGCTATAGCAAGAGCATTGGTTACAAGACCACCAGTACTCTTAGCAGATGAGCCTACTGGAGCCCTTGATAGTAAAACGGGAATAGAAGTAATGGAGATTCTAAAGGACCTTAACTCTCAGGTCAATACCATTATTTTAATAACTCATGATAATGATCTTGCTGCGGTAGCTAGGCGTATAATAAGAATTCATGATGGTGAAATCGTTGATGACAGGGAGATGGTATAGTGAATTTTTTTCAAGCTTATAAAATGGCTATAAAAAGTATTGTCAGCAATAAAGTAAGATCCTTCCTTACCATGCTTGGAGTTATCATCGGTGTTGGGTCCGTAATAATTGCTGTTGGTGTTGCTCAAGGAAGTACAAACAGTATAACTAGCTCACTTTCTAGCTTGGGTACAAATTTAATCAACATAAATATTACTGGACGAAATAGTAATAGAAATGTTACCTACGAGGATCTCCAAAAGTTTCAGCAGGAAAATAGCAACTTGATTGCTAGTATTGCCCCTACTTCCTCATCTTCTGCTACTGTAAAGAGTGGAACTAAAAATAAATCTACCTCAATTGTGGGAACAAGTCCAGAATATGCAGATATTAATAGCCTTACAGTCCAAGAGGGAAGGTTTTTGTCCCAGTTAGATTTGGATTATAACCAAAGGGTAGCGATTATAGGTACTGCTGTTTCAAATGCAGTTTTCAAAAGTGAAAGCCCTATTGGAAAGACCATAAAAATAGTTGGACAGGAATTTAAAGTGGTAGGAGTACTTACGCAGACTGCAAATGGGCAGGATTCTTCAACTGATGATAGAGTTATTATTCCAATAAGTATTGCTGCAAAGTTAAGTAATTCCGCGGCCATAAGGAACTTTTCAGTAAAAGCTACTAGCTCAGATACTGTAGATAAAGCGGTTGAAAGTTTAACTACATTTTTAACAAAGATATATAAAAGTTCAACTGCTTTTAGGGTTACAAATATGGCACAAATACTATCTACCCTAAATTCAATAACAGGAACTTTGACAGTAGTACTTGCAGGTATAGCTGCTATTTCTCTGGTAGTAGGTGGTATTGGGATCATGAACATTATGTTGGTTTCAGTAACAGAAAGAACTAGAGAAATAGGTGTTAGAAAGGCTATTGGAGCCAAGAAGAAAAACATACTTACTCAATTTTTAATTGAAGCCTTAGTGGTTACAGGTATTGGTGGAATCTTAGGAATTCTTGTAGGTGTAGGAACTATTAAATTTGTCATAGGGGGATTAAAGCTTGTTCCGGAGGTATACTCTGTACCTTGGATCTGCCTTTCTTTCGGAATTTCTCTTTTAATAGGAATAGTTTTTGGAATGTACCCTGCAAACAAGGCAGCCAATCTAAATCCAATCGATGCTTTAGCCTACGAATAAAAAAAATATATACCAACTAAAGCCAGCACTAGAAGAAACCCATTATAAAGGTTTCTTCTAGTGCTTTTTTCGTAAATTTATTTTTAGTCTTTCTGTCAATTTTAAAATGAATGCATACTTATTAATCGAAAGGGGTTGATATAATGGCTATAAATTCAACAAAGACACACAGTGCCATGATCTTAAAATTTAAGAACGGGGTGGACGCTAATGGAAAGGACGTAATAAAGAACCAAAGTTTTTCAAAAATTAAGGTTGTAGCTACAGACGAGGAAATACTAGCAGTAGGAACGGCTTTAGGTGGACTTTTAGCGTTTCCTTTAGTGGATGTTTCAAGACAAGATCAAATTACAATAATTAACGGTTAGGAGGAGATTAAATGTCAAAGCAATTAGTAATGAACTTTCTCAATGAAAGTGGTAAAAAAGTATCTATCAGTCTTAACTCAGTAAAGGACACTGTAACAGATGCGGAGGTTTCAGCAGCAATGGATTTAATGATTTTAAACCAGATTTTTAATACTACAGGTGGAGATTTAGTAACAAAGGATTCAGCACAGATTATTGATAAAAATACTGAGGCTTTAGTCGTAAAATAAGTTGCTAAGTTGAGGCTGTGTCAAAATAATTAATGATTTTGACACAGCCTCTTTCTTTTGATTTAAAAAATATTTTTTTATTCTCAAAAAAGCTTGTCCGGAAACCATACCCTCAAACGTATATGTATATATAGGGACTAAAAAATAAATAATTGGAGGAGAATTATGAATGTAAATCAGATGAAGACCCAAAAGGAAATTCAGGATCTAGTTATAAGGGCAAAAGAGGGGGACAACCTTGCTTTAGAAGAACTTTACAAGGCTTTTAAAGGATTTATACATAAAACTGCTTTTGCTATTTATTTGAAAAATTATGAACAGGAAGATTTAATACAGATAGCTAATGAATCAATTGCTAATGCACTAAAAAAGTACAAGCCAGAAGAGGGGAGACCTTTTTTACCTTATGTACTTACAGCTATAAAGAAAAATTTTAATAATTTAATTAGAAAAAATTCTAGGTATGGCTATGAAAAAAGTTTAAATGTGACCAATGGTAGTGGTTTTGAACTTATGAATATTATTCCTGACCAAGAATGTCTAGAGGATAATTTATTAAAAAAAGAAATGCATGTTAAGCTTAATGAAGTTATTAAGAAACTAAGTAGAGATGATAAGGAAATAATAGATTATTTATTTATTAAGGAATATAGGGTTTCAGATTTTGCAAAGCTAAAAAATTTAGATTATTGGGTGTGTCAAAGAAAGGTAAAAGCATTGTTAAAGAAATTGAGAACCTGCCTAAAGTAACATAAACCTATTCAATATCATATAATAAACTGAATATTAACTTCTAAAAACATTTATAAAGTGTTATAATATTAGGAGTTTGAGATATGAGAAGAGGGTGATTTCAATGGATTTATATATAGATAAATTAAAAGTTAATTATAAAGTTTCAGGTACTGGGAGAAATGTAGTTTTGCTTCATGGTTGGGGTTGTTGTATTAAAACCTTTGAACCTGTCCATAATTACCTAGAGAAGAACTTTTGCACTTACTCTTTAGATCTACCAGGGTTTGGAGATAGTGACGAGCCACCAGCAGTTTGGGGCATTGATGAATATGGTGATTTAATTATTAAATTTTTAGAAAAACTTAATATTGAAGACCCTATACTTATGGGACATTCCTTTGGCGGGAAAATTTGCATTTTTGTTGCCGCAAAGAAAAAGATAAATAAGGTTATACTTATTGGAAGCACAGGCGTAAAGCCAAAAAGAAAGATAAACTATTATTTTAAGGTTTATAGTTATAAGGTAGCAAAACATGCCTTAAAACTTCCTTTCCTAATAAAATATAGGGATCAAGTTTTAAGTAGTTTTAAGAAGAAGACGGGCTCTGCGGATTATAGAAATGCTTCTGGTACCATGCAACAGATTTTAGTTAAATCTGTAAATGAGGACCTTAAGTGGTTAATGCCTCAGGTTAAGGCACCTGTACTTTTAATATGGGGTGAAAATGATACTGCAACTCCAGTTTCAGATGGAAAAATCATGGAAAAGCTTATGGTGGATGCAGGTTTAGTAGTTTTGAAAAATGCTGGCCATTACGCTTATCTTGACAAGTTTAATGAATTTATTATAATTATCTCTAATTTTTTGAAAAAGGAAATGGTGGAAAATATTGATTAATGTGTTTCTAGTTTTATGTTTAGCTCTATTCTTTGTATATTTCTTAGCAAATGAAAAAAATCAAATACACATGCTTCAACTGAATTCCTATAGGAATGAAAGGTATTTTTTATGGATTAGAAGAAATATATCAAAGGCTATAAATCCCTTGGATTTGTTGCCTCTAATTGGAGTCTGTATAATTTATAGTGGCAGGCAAATTCCTGGATTCATAGTAATAATGCTTATTTATTTAGTTTTATTTTTTACTAAGAAGAAGCCTAAGGAAAAGAAAAAGCTAGTATATACTAAAAGAGTAAATAGATTAATATTTACTTTAGCTTTAGTCTATGCGGTGGTAATAGTAGCTGAATTGTATTACTTACCTTGGGAAGTCAGCGTTAATTACATTGTTTTAATTTGCCTATCCTTAGTACTTATAAATACCTTTGTATTAGTTGTTACTTTGCTATGTAACACTATTAATAAGCCTTTTGAGGATGCAATAAACCTTTATTACTATAAAGATGCTCAAAAGAAAATTAAAAAAATGACAAGCCTTGTTGTAATTGGAATAACCGGAAGTTATGGAAAGACTAGTACTAAACATGTTATTCATAAAATTCTTTCAAAGAGTTTTAATGTGTTGATGACGCCAGCTAGCTATAATACCACTATGGGAGTGGTAAAGGTGGTAAGAAATAACTTAAAGCCAACACATGAAATATTTATTGCTGAAATGGGTGCTAAAAGTATAGGGGATATTGAGGAACTTTGTGAGCTTGTAATGCCTAAGTATGGAGTTCTAACCTCTATTGGACCACAGCATTTGGAGTCCTTTAAGACTATTGAAAATGTTAAAAAAGCGAAATTTGAACTAATAGCCTCCCTTCCTGTAGATGGAGTAGGTTTTGAAAATATTGATGATGAAAACATTCAAACTCTCCCTGAGCCGAAATGTAAGGTTATAAGTTATGGAATTCAAGATTCAACGGCTAAGTTTAGAGCCGAGAATATTAAATTTAATTCTAGGGGATCCACTTTTGAGGTTGTTAGGCCTGATGGAAACAGAGCAAATTTCCAGACAAAACTTCTTGGAAGGCATAACATTTATAATATACTTTCTGGCGTGGCTATTGCCTCAGAGCTTGGTATGGACCTAGAAACTATATCCTATGCAGTTAAGGACCTGGAGTCTGTGGAACACCGCTTGCAGCTTAGATTAATGCCAAGTGGAGTAACTATTATAGACGATGCCTATAACGCAAACCCTGTAGGATCTAAGATGGCCTTAGAGGTACTTGCCCAGATGGATGGGGAAATGAAAATTATGATTACCCCAGGGATGATTGAACTTGGAGACCAGGAATACGAACTTAACAAAACCTTCGGGGAATATGCGGCGGCAGCTTGTGATTATGTAATACTTGTGGGTGAAAAGCAAACTCTCTCAATTCAAGAAGGATTAAAGGGAAAGGATTTCCCTGAAGATAAAATTTTTGTTGCACTTAACATAGAGGAAGCTTTTAAACACTTAAACACAATAGCTAAACCTGGAAGTGTAGTATTAATTGAAAATGATTTAACTGATGATTATAATGAGTAAATTCAAATAAAAATCTTAAGGAGATGTTTTTTAATGAAAATTAAAGTTGGAGTTTTTTTTGGAGGTAGGTCTGTAGAACATGAGGTTTCTGTTATTTCAGCACTTCAAGCTATTGATAGTATCAACAAAGAAAAATACAGCATTATACCTGTGTATATAGCAAAAACAGGTATATGGTATACAGGAGATGAGCTACTAGATATAGAAAACTTTAAAGACATAGATAAGTTGCTTTTAAATTCTAAGAAGCTAATGATAGAAAATGATGGCAATGAAAGAATTATGGTGAAATACCCTCTAAGTAAATTTGCTAAAAACATATTGGGTAGCCTAGATGTGGCCTTCCCTGTGATTCATGGAACTAATGGAGAAGACGGAACCCTTCAGGGGTATTTTGAATCCATAGATCTTCCTTATGTAGGCTGTGATGTATTGTCTTCAGCAGTTGGCATGGATAAGGTCTTTGCTAAAAAACTTTTAAAGGATGCCGGGATTCCAGTAGTGGAATGTGTATGGTTTTATTCTGTAGAGTGGCTTAAGGACAAGGAAAGCATTATTGCAGAAATTGAAGCAAAGATTAAGTATCCCTTAATAGTAAAACCTGCTAACACTGGTTCTAGTGTTGGAGTTAAACGAGTTAACAATAGATTCGAACTTGAAGATGCAGTAGACCTTGCTAGAAGTTTTTCTAGAAAAATAATGGCAGAGGTAATGGTAGTAGATTTAAGAGAAATTAATTGTTCCGTTCTTGGAGATTATGAAAAAGCTGAGGCTTCTGTATGTGAAGAACCTATTAGTAGTAAGGATATATTGACTTATCAAGACAAGTATATGAGCAACGGTTCTAAGGGAAGTGGATCTAAAGGTATGAGTGGAGCTTCTAGGCAAATTCCCGCACTTATCACTGAAGAAATGACTAAGGAGATTCAACGGCTTGCATTAGAAAGTTTTAGAACTATTGGTTGTGCTGGAGTTTGTAGAATCGATTTTTTAATAGATAGAGAGACAGCTAAGGTGTATGTTAATGAGCTAAACACTATTCCAGGTTCTCTTGCTTTTTATCTTTGGGAGGCTACTGGAAAGAAATATTCGCAGTTAACTGAAGAGTTAATTAAACTTGCGCTAAAGAAGGATAGAGAAAAACAAGAATTAATGTTTACCTTTGATAGTAACATTCTTGCCATGCAAGGTGGAATTAAAGGATCAAAAGGGATAAAATAAAAAAAAGGAGAAGCTTTTAGTTAGCTTTTCCTATTTTTTCGCCCATTAATATCTTAGTTTCTATACCTAATTTTGATTGTTTAATAATATCTCTATCGATTTTGATTTTATTTGGTTCGAAAAACAGTATTACCGTGGAACCTCCAAATTTAAAATAACCCTTTTCTTGTCCTTTTTTTACAGGTGAATCAACCTCATAATTTTGAACAATGGTTCCCACGCATGTAGCACCAACCTCAACCTGCAAAATATCACCGAAGTTTTCAGAGTGAAAAACACTCCATTCACGTTTGTTTTTACAATATAATTGGGGGATTTTTTTTAAGGCTATAGGACTGACAGAATAAAAGTCTCCTTTTATTTTGTTGGTTTTGCTACAACTGCCATTGTCAATAAAATGAAATCTATGGTAATCAGTAGGACATAACCTAACTATCATACAGACTCCTCCATTGTAGTTAGCGGCAGTACTGTAATCCTTAAGTAGTTCATTAAGAGAATAAGTATATCCCTTCACCTGTACAAGCTTGTCTAAATCAATGTCTTCATAAACTAAAACTCGCCCATCACCAGGGGAGGTTAGAATTTTACAGTTACTTGTAATAGGTCTTGCTTTAGCGGTTAATTCTCTAGTGAAAAAATCATTAAAGGATTCAAATTCAAAAGCAGTTTTTTTAGAAATAGATATATCAATATCAAAATCTGAAATAAAGTTATGTATTTTCTTTCTACTCCTACTTGTATCGCAAAAATAGCCATATACTTTGGAAAAAATTTTCTTTTTGATCAAAAGATTTAATAAACTCATACCTATTGGAGAGGAATAAGACCATTCTAAATATTTTTCACCTAAAACTTTTTCTGTTTCATACTTTTTTGTTCGCCGATTATAAAATTTAATCATAAGTAGTGCACCTCTTTAAATAAATTACTTAATAGATTATATCATATTTTTCATGTGAAAATAAGTTTGAAAACAATGTTATATTTTTTATTAAGATAATAGGATAATTTAAGCAGGTAAAATCTTGTGATGACTGGTCAATTCAAATCATAATTGATGGAGTGATATAGATGAATAACACAAAGGCACTGATTTTTGAAGCAGCTATTAATATATTTTCCAATTATGGGGGCAAGAGGAAAGGCAGCAAGAACTTAGAGAATCTATGCATAATTATATTAAGTATTTTGAAGGATTTATTAAAGTAGCCATGGAGGATGGATTCATAAAGAAAGCGGATCCTTCCTTTATAGCTTTTAGTATTTTTTTCTATATCAACTAAAACTATTAACACAGACACAGGGTATTGACAACTATGTTAAAAAGAGGGTTAACATAACTGACCAGTCAGTTTAAACTCAACGGTCAGTTATGGAGATGACTTAGTGGATAAGCTGAAAAGTAATGGGAAGGTGGGGTGGGGTGGACTTTTGTTTCAAAGCAGGGTAAACCTGACCAAGCAAAGATTCTTTATTCAGCTAATGAAAAGAAAAATTTCCTTGCAGCTCAGATCAATGGAAAGGTTCTAGTAGAGCTTAAAACTGAAATTATTGAAGGTATTGCAGCAGAATATACAAAGGTAACCTTTTACAGAATTAGGAAACTCAATGAAGGATTAACAACGACTATATTACCTTAAATAGGAAAGTTAACAATTGGAGCAAATTCTCTTACTTGGTCAGGCTGGAAGATTGCTAGCAATAGTATTGCTAATACTTCAATTAACAGCTTGCGCTGGAACTTTCCCACTAGAAGTAGTTCCACATTTCTTTAAGCTATTAAATCCTATAATGCCATTTACCTATTGTGTATCTGCACTTAGAGAAACAATATCTGGAGTAGATTACAGTGTATTATCTATGGATTTTGCAGTATTAGCAGTTGTATTAGTAGTATTCTTAGGTATATCAATTGTATTTAAAGAACATGCAGATAAGGTTCAAGGTATTATAAAGGAGAAAAAAGAATTAATAGTATAATTATAATTAAAGTGGCGGTGCAAAAGGTATTTGTGCCGTCACTTTTTATTGAATACAGTTGACAGTATCAGACTATCGTGCTAGTCTAATACTAGAAACTATTACAATAGTCTGGAGGATTTTATGGAACAATTTAAACTTTTTGACAGTGAATTTAAATTAATGGAAATTGTTTGGATATATGCACCAGTTTCAGCTAAAGCGTTAACGCAGATTGGTGAGCAGGAATATCAATGGAATAAGAATACCACTTATACTGTACTTAAAAAACTTGTAGAGAAAGGAGCAGTTAAAAGGGAAGAACCGAATTTTATTTGTACTCCACTTATCGCAAAAGACCAAGTACAGCAGATAGAGACAAATAATCTTATTAATAAACTATTTGATGGCTCAAGAAGGGCATTTTTTGCTTCTTTTGTTAATAGAGAGAAGTTAAGTGCTGAGGAAATTCAGGAACTAGAACGAATTATTGATAAGAGTGGTGATTGAAGTGCTTAATACCACATTTTATTTTGTACTAAATATGAGTTTAACTGCTTCTGTAATAGGACTGTTATTGATACTAATCAGATTTATTAGGTATATCCCCAGATTCTGTATATATACTTTATGGGGTTTGATATTTATTCGATTAATATTCCCATTTTTTTTATCAAGTGAAGTTAGTTTACTTAATCTTGGTAGGAACTATATTAAAAAGATTCTTGTAGTACCTGTGCCGATATCAGTACCGGTATCCATACCAGCAAAAGGTAATATAAATTTTTCGGCAAGTAATTCTATCGGTGTTGCCCAAGAATATTTTCCTGTTACATATAAAAGTGATCATATAGAGAAGCTTTTTAGGACATCTTCCCTAGTATGGATTATCGGTGCTGCTATAGCTGTATTTATACTAATTATTTTATACATTCTTTCAACCACTCAGCTTAGCAATTCTATACATATAAAGGACAATATCTATGTAAACGATTTAGTTCAGGCTCCAATGACTTTTGGCATTTTGAATCAAAAAATTATTTTATCTCCAAGGTTTAAAGAAGACTTGGAGCAATTAAAATATGTGTTGCTTCATGAAAATGTACATATTAAGCGTCATGATAATTTGTTTAGGTTAATGGGGATATTAACAGCTTGTATTCATTGGTTTAATCCTCTTGTATGGATTTTTTTAATTTTATTTCTGAAGGATATGGAGTTGTCCTGTGACTCCAGGGCTATTAGGCTGTTAACAAAAGATGAAAGGAAAAGTTACGCACAGGCTTTAGTGAATATGGGTACGGGACAAAAAGTTTTTATGTCTACCTCCTTTAATAAAAACAATATACGTGGTCGTGTACTCAATGTACTAAATTATAAAAAACTAACTGCAACTGCCTTTGTTCTTTCATTGATTTTTATTGTTTTAGCTACCGCAGTTATTTTCACAAACCCAGTAAAGTAATTTTGTCATGGGGGGGAATTTATGTTAATGGAGTTAATATCAAAAATCTTAGGTAGGAAATTAAATAGAATAATTTACTTCACTGTGATTTTCATACTCATATTTTTAGTTATTAGTGGGTGTTCAGATCAAAAGCTAAACTCAACTCATATTAATGCTGAAAGGAAAGAAGTAACTTTTATTGACAAAAATCTTGAGGAAGTAGTAAGGAATTTGTTAGGGAAATCCAATGGTGTTATTTATACCAGTGATGTGGAGACGATTACGGAAATAAACGCAAGTCATAGAGTTCCGTCTATGGCTGACTCATTTATAAGTGACACAAGCCATAACATCTCTTCCCTTGACGGTCTGCAGTATTTTTCTAATTTAAAAAAACTTAATCTACATGGTAATAATATAGTTGATATTTCATCATTAAAAGGAATAGTAAAATTGAAGGAACTTGATTTAAGTTCCAATAATATAAAAGATATGAATGAGTTAGAAGCCTTAAGTAGTCTAGAAAAACTTGACATCTCAGGGAATCAAATAAATGATATCACCAGCTTGAGAAATATGGACAACATGGTAGTTTTAAGTTTAAGTAGTACGGGGGTATCCGATATAGGTGCCTTGAAGGACTTGAAAAGACTTCAGAAACTTTTCCTAAACAATAATAAAATATCGGATATTTCTCCACTTAAAGATCTACAGGAACTTTCATACTTAGACCTTAGCCAAAATAACATTTCTGATATAGAATCTCTTTGCATACTTGAAAGACTTCAGTATCTACATTTAGAAAGTAATAAAGTTATCAGGATAAATGCCTTGAAACAATTGATTAATTTAGAAGAGTTAGATTTAAGCCAAAATAATATTTCTAATATAAGTGGCTTAGCTAATATGACTTCATTAAAAAATTTAAAGCTTGGGAATAACCAGATTGAGGAAATTGATGATCTTAAAGGTTTGGCGGTCCTTGAAGACATAAATCTTTCAGGTAATAAAATATCAAGGATTAACCCACTTAGTGAATTAAAGAATTTAAGGACTCTTTATTTGTCTGGTAATAAAATTATAGATGTAAAAGCCTTGGGTAAATTATCGGGGCTGAAGAATTTGGGTATTGCTAACAATCAAATTAAGGACTTTTCACCCTTGCACCAATTACAGGGAACCCAAATATCTGGGATTACTATACCATTTTATAAGGAACCACCTCGTTCAAAGGATATACCTAGTTATTTTAAGTTTGACCCCTACACAGGGAACTACTACGATTCCGGTAATTGGGATATTGATGATGAGCATGCTGGTAATCTTATTCATAAAAAGTGATAACTGAAAGTTTAACTAGGCTAAACTTTGCTTTTTTACTGCATTTGATTTTTCCTGTAGCTATTTGGAGCCATTCCTTTAAACTTTTTAAATACCCTAGAGAATAAAAGCGGATCTTCATAACCTACCGACCTAGAAATATCTCCAATTGAAAGATAGGAATTTTTCATTAATGCACAAGCTCTATTAAACCTTAATTCTATTAAAAAACTTTGAGGTGACATTCCTATTGCTTCTTTAAATATTTTTGAAAAATATTTTCTGTTAAGGCCAATAAAATTAGAAAGCTCCTCTATGGTCATGTTCCGAGAATAATTTACTTCAATCCATTTAATTGCCTTTGTAACATGGTAATTATCCTTTAGGCCTGCATTTTGGGAAGTAGAAGTATTATCTGAAGTCTCCATAAGAATTGAAAGTAGCATGTATAAAGAACTAAGGAGCCGTAGATCTCCACTTTTGCTCTTTTGGCTTCCATCAAACATTCCATTAAAGCAATTTAAAATTAAATCATCCTTTTCGCAGCTAATTACTGGATTGGTTGAAGATAAATTAGCGCGATTTAAATAGGACTCAGCATTTATGCCATCAAAGGCTACCCAATAATAGGTCCAAGGGTCCTCTTCATCGGATTTAAAATAAGTAATAATATCAGGAGAAATTAAAAAACAATCACCTTTACTTAAATTATAGGTTTTATCTCCTATTTTTAACATCCCTTTACCACTATGGATATAATGAATTTTATAGTGGTCCTTCAGGGCTGGTCCCCAAGAATTACCCCTGTCACAGTCTTCAGTACCACAATAATAAAGCTTCAGATCCATCTTAGATGCAGGCTCTGTGAAAGGAATACTATACTCATAACTATACATTTTTTTACCTCCCAATTTAGACTATGTGACATTATACCATATTTATAGAACTTGCTGATATATACTTTATATATTTAACAGCTATAATTAGATTATAAGTTAAATATTAAGGAGGATAATTTTTATGGCATATTTACCTAGTTCTGAAAGATATTCAAACATGAAATATAATAGAGTTGGAAGAAGTGGATTGTTATTACCTGCAATTTCTCTAGGCCTTTGGAATAATTTTGGAGGTATAGATGTATTTGAAAACAGTAGGGAAATGGTGCTTAAATCTTTTGACATGGGAGTAACTCACTTCGACCTTGCTAACAATTATGGACCACCTCCAGGGTCAGCTGAGGAAACCTTTGGTAAGATAATGAAGGATGATTTGAAAAAGTATAGAGATGAACTTGTAATTTCTACTAAAGCTGGCTGGGGAATGTGGCCAGGACCTTATGGTGATCTTGGTTCTAAAAAGTACCTTGTGGCAAGCTTAGATCAAAGCTTATTGCGTATGGGACTTGATTATGTAGATATATTCTATCATCATAGACCTGATCCAAACACACCATTAGAGGAGACTTTAGGAGCTCTTGATTTAATAGTTCGTCAAGGTAAAGCCTTGTACGTAGGTATATCATCCTATAGTGCAGAAATGACTAAGGAAGCTTCTACTATATTAAAAAAGCTTGGAACTCCATGCTTAATCCATCAGCCTTATTACAATATGTTTGATAGAAGTATAGAAAATGGACTTCAACAAGTACTCGAAGAAGAGGGTATAGGGTCCATAGCTTTCTGTCCACTAGCACAAGGATTGCTTACACCGAAGTACTTAACAGGGATTCCAGTGGATTCTAGATTAGCAAAAAAAGCTGGATTTATTAGCCAAGATGATGTAGCAGAAGCTAAAATAAATAAAGTTAAACAACTACAAGAAGTTGCTGCAAGTCGAGGCCAAAGTATTAACCAAATGGCATTAGCTTGGACATTGCGTGGTGGTCACGTTACATCTGCTTTAATTGGAGCAAGTAAAGTAGGTCAAATAATAGAAAACCTTAAAGCCTTAGATAATTTAGAGTGGAGCGATGAAGAATTAGCAAAGATTGATGCTATATTAGCTTAGGTAAAAATAAGGAGTGCACGTATTAAATTGAGCTGTTGACATTACAGATTATTTGTAATAGAATGTTAAAGTAAAACTAATACGTGTTCGTAGCTCAGTCGGATAGAGCAGCAGTTTCCTAAACTGCGGGCCGTAGGTTCAATTCCTATCGAGCACACCATAGTAAATGCAGCCATATCAGTAACTTGATGTGACTGCTATTTTTTTACTATTCGCTGGAAATATGAAAATGGTGTTTATTTGGTGTTTATATAGGTAAAAACACACTAGAAAATACTATAATTTACGAAAAGAAAGCAGGATTGAATTTATTCCTGCTTAATATTTATATTCTTTTTATTAAATAGATGTTCAAGTTTATCAGAAGCTACTGTATCGGCTTTCAGTAAACTGTGACTGTATATATCCATAGTTGTAGAGGTTCTAGCATGGCCCAACCTCTTAGATACTGTAGTTACATCTGTATTCTGATTTATCAATATTGAAGCTGAGGTGTGTCTTAATCCGTGGAAATTAATTTTCCTAACTAAATACTTTTCTTTATCCTCTTTTTTGATAGTATTATCATTCATAATGGCTTCATTGTGCCTTCTAATAAAATTTATAAACCATTTTGAAACTGTACTTGGGAAAATATGACCTCCGTTAACTGCTGTAAATAAGCAATCTGTTTTAATCCATAGATTGCCTTGAGTTAGTTTTTCTAAATTTTGCCATCTTTTATATTCTTTCAGTAATCCTATGGCTGATGGAGGAATAGAAATAATTCTAACATTTTCAGTTTTAGTTGATTTTACAGAAGTATCTTCACCAGGCAAGTGTTGCAATGATTTACTTATATCCAAAAGACAGTTATCAAAGTCAACATCTTCCCACGTTAGAGCAGTTAATTCACCCATACGCATACCTCCATATAAGGCTAATGTTATCATGGTTCTATACTTTAAAGGCTCATTTTCAATCAATTCAAGGATATATTCTACTTCTTCAATGTTATAATACTTAGCTTCTTTCTTAGCTACCTTGGGAGCTTTGACGCGTAATGAAGGATTATTTAGTATAAATCCCCATTGCAAAGCACTATTTAAGATATTGGTAATCAACCTATGGTGATTCAGTATACTTTTTTCGCTTAACACAGCTTCTGCATCTACAGAATTAAATAATAAATCTATTTTTACCCCTACAGAATTACTTATTTTAATCACACTAGATGATTGTATTTTCCTGCTATGTTTTATACTTGTGATTACACTTTTTGAAACGCTTGATTTTATTAAAATATCTTGTAGTGAATACCCTAGGTTCGAAATAATATCATTGAAATTTTCTTTTGGAGTGTATTTTTTATCAAGCCTTATTCCACCTTCACGCAAATTATTATAAAAAGCTGTTAAGTGAGTGGGTTGAAGCTGAATTAATCTAATATGACCTAAGGCTGAAATTATTCTTTTTAATATTTTTTTATATTCAAGAAGTGTCCTTGGTGCCAGTGTTGGTTGTGCATAGTCTGAAAGCCATTTATCTATAAATGCTTCAAAAGTTAGCTTTTCACTGTTAACATAATGACCTTTTTTTATTTCTTCTTGGAATAGTATAAACTGCTTCTCTGCCTCTGCCTGTTGTTTTTTAACTGATAGGTGTGATAGATCAATAGTTCTTGATTTCCTTATCTGTTTACCTTCTTTATCATATCCACTTGATACAGTTAGTCTGTAAGAACTCTCACCACGTTTTTCTATAGCTGCCATCAGCTCGCCTCCTGATTATTTTTACAATGTAAGTAATAAAGTAATAAATAAAAACTGTTAATCTTCGTGTAAATCCTTTACACTAGTTTTTAATTTATGCAATTCAAATTCAATTAAAGAATCAATGTTTTTAATGATTTCATTTGTTTTATCTGTATTAATAGTTATCATGGAATTTCCAGCTAACTCTGTAATTCTTAATTCTAGGTATTTGTAGTATTCACTACTGTTATGACTCTTAAGGTTCTCGTCTATGCTCCCAGACTGCAGATTACTACTTATACCATTGTTATTATCTTCAGCAAATTTATTAACGATATTTTTGACTTCAGTATTAATGTCAATGTCTTCATAAAAAACTTTTGAACATAATTTCCTGAATTTATAATTATCTAGATCACTATAATAAGTTAATAACTTTTGTATGTCATCGATAGGAAGCTCTATAGTTCTATCTAAGTTTTCATTAGCAATATGACTATAAACATTTGAGCCTTTACTATCCGTGTTATAAATAGTTTTTTTCATTTGAAAGTTGTCAAAGTTCTCGTAGGCTATATCTAAATCATCTGATAAAACTTGAAATATATCATGTGTTATATATCCGTTATATTTATTCTTATACGCTTCTTCTATAGCACATATTAATTTGTATGAAAATGATTCTTCATTATAATCCTCTAAAAGAGAAGCCGCCGGCACATTAAGAAGGGCTGCTATTTTATTAATGGTATCTATTGAAGGAGTTGAAAGGCCACTTTCAATTTTTGAAATCATCTGTCCAGACATGTCTATCCTGCGGGCCAATTCTCTTTGACTAATGCCTAATTTTTCTCTCTTTTCTTTAATTCTTCCACCTATATTCATATAATCACCCCAAGAACATACTATCATGCATAATATTAGTTGTCAAATAAATATCTATCGAAAATATTGACACTTTAAATTATGCATGATAATATAAATTACAATAGCTGACAATTTAAATTAGTCAGTTACTTGGAGGTGGGAATATGCGACAAGGCTTATTAGTCAAACTAAAAAGGATTGAAAAGGAATATAAGACCATAGAATTTGCAGAAATGCTAGGTATTTCAAGAGAGTATTTAAGACTTATTGAAAATGGTAAAGCAAAAAATCCTAGCGTTGACTTAATGAAGAAAATGTCTGAAGTACTTGAAACACCGGTACTAGAATTATTTTTTTCATAAGCATTAGGGTAATGGATTTTGGTAAATAAAATAAATTAAGGGGGACGAGAAAATGGGGACAAGAGCATTATTAAATCCAACTGCACAGGCGCTAGGAATTACGCCACATAGATTAAGGATAATGGCTAAGAATGGAGAGATACCAGTATTAAAGTGTGGTACTAAATATGTTTTTGACGTGGAACAGTGTGAGACTTTTCTAAAAAATAAAGCAATGGAAAATGTGAAATCCGAAGACAAAAATTGTGGATACGGAGTTTTGAGAAAAATCGGCGGTAATTAAAAGAGTGGTGTTTTAAAGATCAAAAGAGATAAGATTTGTAAGGAGCCTTTAAATAGGCAGAAAAGCAATTGGTAGAGGGGATAGGGTTAAGGCCATTGGCTATAGATGGACAAGCCTTTAGAATTACATAGTGGTGTTAGGACACCTCATATTGCTAGGTAAAACAAAACAATGAAAAACAACACTTTTGAGGATTGGTATTTTTCATTGTTTTATTAATTTTAGGGCTCGAATATTAGATTTAAGGTTACTGTTATGTGTTGTCATTCTTGTTGTTCAATTCAAACTTAAGCAGATCATCAATGGTTTCTTTAATTATTGTTAGATCTTGTGTGCAGAAGTGATTTTGCTTAAAGATGACTTGTCCTTTCCTTTTGATTGAATTAATATCCATTTTAACAATCAAGCTTTCTATAGTTTCTATATCATTTATTCCTATTTTCATATAAGCCCCCTCCGTTTTCACGGGAACAAGTGTTCTATGTAAATTATATAATATACATATATGGGTTGTAAAGGGTTTGGAAAGTACATTTAGATGGAATAATTCCGACAAATTTCTTATTTATTGCTAAATGGAGAATTAAAAAGACTATCACAAAGTTATTTGCGATAGCCATTATTAATATAAAATTATTATTTTTCATCAGAAAACAAATCAAGCATTTCTCTAAGTTTTAATTTTATTTGATTGTTTTTTTCTTCGTCTTGGTTTTTCTTATTAATTTCGAATTCAAAATCGCCATGTTTAATTACAGTAAAGCTTTTTTCATTAGTTCTATCTAATAGATAATCAAGAGTTACTTCAAAGTAATCTGCTATTTTATTGAGGGTATCCTCGTCAGGGAATCTTTTTGATTTCTCCCAATTAGAAACCGTAGTTTTATGTACATTAAATATTTTAGCAAGTTCTTCTTGCTTCAAATCTTTTTCACTTCGTAATAGTTTCAGCCTATCCCCAAACATAATAAACACCTCACTATATTATATACATATTGGCAACTGAAATTAAAGAAAAATGACAAAACGTATATTTATTTTTAAAAACAGACATAATATATATTGACAGTAGACGTAATGTCTACTAAAATGAATTTATAGACGAAACGTCAATTCAATATTATATGCCAAGGGAGGTGAAATTATGAATAGAACTAAAAGAATTATTAAAGCATTTATGGCACTAGAAGCAGTTGATCAAAAATATATGGCTGAACTGCTTGGTATTAAGAGGGCAACCTTTAACATGAAGTTAAATGGTCACTTAGCATTTACGGATAAAGAAAAAGCTGCTATAGCAGATCTATTTAAGTCTAATGTAATAGACATTTTTTTTAACATGGAAGTTGACAAAATGTCTACTAAATTAATAAATTAATTTGTAGGGAGGATAAAAGAGTGAAGGATTTCAAGGTTTTAGAGAATGGATTAATGCCAGTTTATGAAGGAGCCCATGGACAGTTAGTAGATGGCAGAGAGTTGCATAAATTTTTGGAGGTTGGAAAAAAGTTTTCAGATTGGATGAAAGAGAAAATAGAAAAGTATGAGTTCGTTGAAGGTGTTGATTTTACTAGCTTTCCCAAAAAGGAGAAAGGGGAAAACACTTGGATAAATACCATTGAATACGCTTTAACAATAGATACTGCGAAAGAACTAGCTATGGTTCAAAACAATGAAAAGGGTTCAGAGGCTAGAAAGTATTTCATTCTAGTTGAAAGAAAGTTTAAAGAAATTGCGAAGCCAGAGTCTCTAGAGGATCTAATAATAATGCAGGCTCAGAATATGAAAGATATGAGGTTACAACTTCAGGAGGCAAAGGATCAATCTGCAGCAGTAACTGAAGCAGTTCAGGAAATAAGAGAAGTTATAGTAATTAGTCCAAAGGATGATTGGAGAGAGCAAACTAATAGGTTAGTGGCTAAGATCTGTAAGAAATTAAAGAGTTATAACTTACCCAAAGAAGTAATTTATAAAGCATTAGAGTCTAGAGCGAAATGTGACTTGAAGATTAGATTGGAAAACAAAATTCGCAGGCTTATTAGAGAAGGTATGGCAAAGAGCAAGGCTGAAAAAATTAATTATTTAGATGTTATAGCTGATGACAGCAAACTTATTGAAATATATACAGCGATAGTCAAAGAAATGTCTATTAAAAATAAGGTGAGTTAAATAAATAAACTGGAGGGTTAATAAATGGGTGTAATTAAATTAAAACAATTGATGCTAAAAAACTTTAAGGGTATTAAAAATCTTACCATAGACTTTGAAAAGGTTACTAATATTTGCGGAGAGAACAAACTAGGTAAAACTACAATTTTTGATGGTTTCACATGGCTGCTATTTGATAAGGATAGTAAGGATCGAAGCAAATTTGAAATACAACCTTTGGATGATCAAAACAACGTTATTCATATGTTGGAAACTGAGGTAGAAGGGATTATAGAGATTGATGGGAAAGCAATGGTGTTGAGGAAGATATTAAAAGAAAAGTGGGTTAAAAAAAGGGGAGAAGTTGATTCAGAACTTAAAGGTACTGAAACTCTTTATTGCATTGATG